>JANYDR010000033.1 GCA_025363495.1 Cyclobacteriaceae bacterium
AGTTAGCCAAGCGGGATACAAAGACCTTTAAATCACCACAAATGATTTCGAATGAACAACAAATCCTAATTAACAAATTTGGCTCAGAGAATTCAGTACACGAGGAATCTGTTTTTCTTTCCCGAATTGACACTAATGGGATTTCGGCATGTGACAAAGGACATCATGATCCAATTTGTCGAAAAAAGCTTATTGACTATTTGGCTCGAAAAAATCAATGGAAGTCGATAGATGACCTGTTCTCGCAGTGTTTTCCAATGGCTAGAGATAAAATTCATCTATTGACGTTTGAACAAAAGGCGGGCATTATAGATGGAAGTTCCAGGCCATTGAATCCTGAGTTCCAAAGTCTTTTTTGCGGATATGGAGATAAGCAGTTGCACTTCAACATAAGCCAAGGACTTTATATTAATCTTCAAGAGATTGTAGTGCTCGACAAAGACGCTCAAATCGACCGAGATTTCTTTGGATACTTCTTCGCATACCGGCTTTCGAAAAAAGACCCGAATGAAATTCTCAACTTTTTGATAGTAACATTTGCTATACACTTTAATGGAGAGATTATTTCATTTTTAGAGTTCTGCAGGCATGAGATTATTCCAAATTACAAGGCACTGTTGGGTGCTAAGCGCATAGCGATATTGAGGGCCTTTATGAAGAGGGTTCAAAGTAAAGCGCCATATAGTAGGATAAAGGAAGTTAAGTTGAAAGAAAAAGCCCTTGATGAGTTCTTTAACGAAGGTTATGCTGGAAAAAGAAATGCAGAGTTATTCAGAACTCAGATTATTCATGGTCTTCTTGAAAAGGAAGGAAAACAAATACTAAGAGCAAAAGAGAAGTTAAACATGGTAGTCAATTATCTTTTCCTCAAGAAAAAAATTTGGCGTCAGGATCTGGAGTTAAGGACCATTGCTGACACACTGAGGAAAGAATTGCGATTCAAGACCCTCAATGTAAAGGGCTTTCAGAAAAATCAGATCAAGCAAGTTGATGACTCGGTTGAAAATTTCCTGAACAAAATAAACTGGATAAAATCGAAGTGAAAAAATCCGTTAACCCAGAAAATAATTTTACCGGAAAACGGCTCAAACGGAGCCTCGTTATTACTTTTTAATCCTGCTTTACTTAAAAAGTCCGTTCAGGTTTCCAAAATTTTGACTTAGCGATAACTCGTAATAAAAAACGATAAACGCTATGGATGTCAAAGTAATAACGATTCAAACCACGGAACTGGCAAATATCATTCGTGCTGAACTGGAAGCAACGCTTTCAGCGAGGGAAGCCAAAGGCTCAAAATCACTGTCAGGCGAAGAGACAGACGTTCTCACACGAACCGAAATTGCACGACTTTTTCATGTTACTCTCCCCACCATTCACGCCTGGATGAATGCTGGCATATTGCCGTTTCACCGGCTAGGAGGTCGCGTGTATTTCAAAAAGGGTGAAGTCCTTCACGCCATGAAATCAGCGAAAGTTCAGCGCATTCGCTAAGTCGACAATAATGGATCTACCCAGCAAATCCTTCATTGCTCTCCATGAAAAGCAATCGCAGGAAAATCTCGGATGCCTGATTGAGATTATAGGGCAGTTTCAGATGTACCGAAACCGGGCTCATTTCGATGAAAAACGGGTTGTATCCATTGAAATTGGCAATTGGCAATTACACATTGCTGCGCTATTAAACATTGCCACTGCAATTGCCGGGGATTTAAAAGTGAGTCATAACATTATAAAACTCCTCACCGTCAACCAAAACGTCGGCCAAATGCTCAGTCAATCTCAGGTTGACCAGGCAGTGAGAGAACTTCAAATTCAATTAAAAACAAAATGATTAACCAGTCACCAATTTCAGAATCAGTCACAGCTAAATCGGCACAACGATCGGCACAATCAGGACAGGAAACGGCACAAAATAACGACGACAGATCAGCAAAAGCCAAAGATTTTGCCGAGCACAAAAGCATTTTTGGCCAATTGCTCGGCCAAATAGAGAGGATAAATTTTCGGGAAGAAGTTGCTTTGGCCAGTAACACGGAAAAACTCGGCAAAAAGCACTACGTGATTACCT
>JANYDR010000049.1 GCA_025363495.1 Cyclobacteriaceae bacterium
ACCGACTATTCCTTTTTCGTTTTCCGCAACAAAAAAACCAAAGATGGGATTCGGCCCAAAGCCGTCCTTCTTCATTTGTTCTACCGTATTTGTTACTTCATGCGGCGCATGTTCGTATTCGGCAAGCTCTTTTATCAATTCAAGTACACGCGGTAAATCCTGGATTGTTCCTTCTCTGATTTTCATTCTTTAGCTTGATTCAGATCGCAAATATCACATAGTTTTTTTCACAAAAGGAGGAATCACACCCATATTGTACCATGTAAATGCAAACTGGTCGGCGGTGACATCCAACGCCTTGGACAAGTTGGAGGAACCGTGACCTGATTTTGTGTCAACACGAATGAGCTCAGGATTATCTCCAGCATTGGCTGCCTGAAGTGTAGCGGCAAACTTGAATGAATGTGAAGGAACAACACGATCGTCGTGATCGGCCGTTGTGATCAATGTTGCAGGATATTTTGTGCCCGGTTTAATAGCATTCACAGGCGAATATTTCAATATGTATTCAAACATCTCCTTGGAATCTTCCGATGTTCCGTAATCATACTTCCAACCAGCGCCCGATGTGAACTTATGATACTTGAGCATATCCATCACACCGACGGCAGGTAATGCTACTTTCATAAGATCAGGGCGCTGTGTCATGGTAGCACCTACTAATAAACCTCCGTTTGACCCTCCTACGACTGCGAGATAATCGGATGATGTATACTTTTCTTTGATCAGGTACTCACCTGCTGCAATAAAATCATCAAACACATTTTGTTTGTTCATCAGACGACCTGCATCATGCCATTTTTCTCCATACTCACCGCCACCGCGAAGATTCGGTTGAGCGAATATTCCACCATTCTCAAGCCACACGACGCGCGAAGCGCTAAATGCCGGTGTAAGACTTATGCCAAAACCACCGTAAGCATACAGCCATGTAGGATTTCTTCCATCTAATTCCATTCCTTTCTTGTACACAATAAACATCGGGATTTGAGTTCCGTCTTTGCTTGCATAGAAAACCTGTTTGGTTTCATAGTCGCCCGGAGTGAAATCTACTTTGGGCTGTGCGTACAGTGTTGATTTACCAGAAACAATATCAAATTTATAAATCGAGGTGGGTTCTGTAAAAGATGTGAAAGTGTAATAGACTTCCTTCTCATCTGCTCGGCCGCCGAAACCAGTAGCTGAACCAATTCCCGGGAGCACAATATCACGCTCAGATTTTCCTTTGTAATCAAATTGCTTTACAAAAGTGTTGGCATCTTTCAAGTAGTTAATGAATAACTTCTTTGATGCTGTTGAAACCCCCTGCATGGCATCTTTTGTCTCCGGAACAATATCCTTCCAGTTTTCTACTGTTGGTTTTGAAAAATCTACCCTTATGATTTTACTATTCGGAGCATTAAGATCTGTCTGAATGATCAATGTATTCCCATCATTTTCTATCAGGGAATGATTATTATCAAAATTTCCGACAACCGTGACAAGACTTCCTTTCGGATCTTTCAGATCTTGTATGTACAATTCATTACCCGTTGTACTTGTTGCTGCCGTGATGGATAAAAATCGTTCGTCCTCCGTTAACTGAGCAGAGGTATATCTCCTTGGGGTTTTCTCTCCGCCAAAAATAAACTGATCAGTTGATTGTGGCGTTCCAATCTTATGATAATAAATCTTATGGTATTGTGTTTTTGCAGATAACTCCGATCCTTTAGGTTTATCGTAGCTGCCATAATAAAAGCCATCGTTGCCTTTCCAGGTAATGCCTGTAAATTTCAGATCACGCAGTGTGTCGCCTATAATTGTTTTGTCCGCTGCCTTCATCACTACAGCTTTCCGCCAATCGGACCCACCCTCCTGAATCAAACATGCAAGCATTGAACCATCTTTAGAGAAGAACATTCCTCCGAGAGCAGTAGTGCCATCCTTAGAGAAAGTGTTTGGATCCAGATAAACCTCCTCGGTTCCTTTTTCACCTTTCTTTCTATACTGAACAAAATGATTTTGCAGACCGCTGTTTTTTGAATAATAAAGGTAGGCGCCTTCTTTATGAGGTGGTGTAAAACGTTCATAGTTCTGAACTTCATCTAATCTTTTGCGAATAGCATCCCGAAAGGGAATGTTCTTCAGATAACCATAAGTCATTTCATTCTGCGATGAAACCCACGAAGCAGTTGCTTTTGATTTATCATCCTCCAGCCATCGGTAAGGATCAGGAACAACTGTACCGAAAATTGTGTCCGTGGTAGCATCCTTCTTTGTGACGGGATATTCTGAGAGGTTGCTTTCCACTTTTTTAGGAGAACAGGAAAATAAGACTATTGCAAGGGCGGCGGTATGTATAAGGTTTTTCATAGTCATTTTTTTCTAGGTTTGTGAATGTACTGCGAAGAGTGGTATCAGGCAACTAGCAATTACGGTTTCTAATACTCCTTTAGGATAAAACATTAACCCACGGAAAGTAACAAAAAACTTTGCCATAGAAATCACAGATTTTCACATTTTCTTGCTTATCTGTGCAATCTGTGTCAAAAAAAAATCGCTAAACCGTGTCAAGGAGTTTTATAAATAAAAAACCCCGGATAAAATCCAGGGTCTTTAATTTCCAGTAAGAAAAGCCTACGCGGCCTTCTTAATATTTTCAATAAGAATTTCTTTTTGTCTGGTAATCTTAATCACACCAATCGCATTCAGTAATTTAATCACCTGATACGTCGGGTCAATCTCGTGCCAGCGAATTCCACCAAAGTTGGCACGACCACCATTCTTATGGTGATTGTTGTGATAGCTTTCACCCATCATAAGAAAATCAACAGGTAAAAAATTTCTTGAAGTATCTCCGACTTCAAAATTGCGGTAGCCATATTTATGGGCAAACCAGTTGATGATCGCACCGTGAATAGGACTCATCAAAAAGTGGATCGGCAACAGCAACCATAACCACCACACAGTGGCAAATTGCCAGTACATGGCTACATAACATAGTCCCCAGAAAAGGCGTGATGGCCATGAACGGGCGAACTTGTCGAAAGCAGGCCATTGTGGAACTCCTTCTGTAAACCGTGCATCAGGTACTAATGTCTTGTTGGCAATCGATGAATAGATTGTTCTTGTCTTCCACATCATCTTGAAAACAGTTTCATCATACTTTGGTGAATGTGGATCGTCTTCTGTGTCGGCATACGCATGATGCATGCGGTGCATAACTCCGTATCCGAAAGGACTCAGGTAATTCGAACCTTCAAAGATCCATGTCAGAACGAAAAAAACCTTTTCAGTAAAAGGGCTCATGGTAAATGCCTTGTGTGAGGCATACCGGTGCAAAAAGAACGTCTGGAAAAATAACGACAGGTACCAGTGCGCTACGAAGAATCCGAGAATGATTAACATTTAAAGCCAGGTTATAGGTTAAATACTCAAGTCCAGCAGTCCAACTTAGACTGCAACTGTAAGACAACGAAGCCTCCGGTTTGTGACAAAATCGGGTGGAAATTTTAAGATTTTTTTGGCACAGCTGAA
>JANYDR010000063.1 GCA_025363495.1 Cyclobacteriaceae bacterium
TAAATGTACAAAAAAAGCCGCGGCCTACTTAGCCACGGCTTTTTCCTATAACTAATCTTAGAATCAGCTCAACTCTTTTTCAAGTGCATCAATTCTTGACTGTGCCTCGGTATTTCCCATAGAGAGAGACAAACGATACAACTCAAGAGCTTCACGTCTTGTTTCTTTCTTTTTCTTAGGAGCAAACTTAGTGCGATTTGCTGCGGTTTCAAGAGCCTGCGCCTGTGCATAATACATGCTGGCAACTTTTATTCTGTTTTGTTCATTGATATCTGTAACCAGTCCCTCAAGAGAAGCAACATCCGATTCCTTTACTTTGATCATCTCGTCTCTAATGGAGAGCAGGGAATCCTTACTGTTTACTTTTGACCATAAGTTGCGGTTTTCATCACGCATTGTTACGATCTCAAGTTGCAGGGCAGTAATTTCTTCAGAACGTGCTGCCAGATCAGCCTTCAATCTCTTGATGGTACCTGCTGAAATACGGTTCTTTTTATCAACTGAATTCTGAAGTTCCTCAATTTTCTTTTGAGTCGCAGAGATATGATTATTGATATCTTTCAATCTGCTTATGTACTCTCCATAGGAGGTACCTTCAATCATTTTCGTGCGCAGCGCATGACGATTAGCATCTATTGAATCCAATAAAGTGCCCACCTCGTTCATGGTCTTCTCAACTTCCTTACGTTGATTTAATTCGACCGTCAATGAGTCAACCTTATTGTTAAGGCGTGCCTTCTCTTTCGAGTCGCAGCTTGTAAGCATTGCTGCAAGAGCAATACTTAAACCTAAAATACCATTTCTTAAATTTTTCATAGTTATAGTTTTTCAGAATTCATTAAAATTTCAGGCCGTAAATGCTCTATCGATCAAAAGGGGAGTTGAAACGTCCGAATCCACGCCTAATTACAGAAATCCGCTTTTTATGGTCTTCTAAAAGACTCGAACCAAATTCCAGATTATCAGGTGTGGAAATAAATCCACGCTTAAAGATTTAAAACACGAATTTCCTTACCATATTATCCGTGGATAGATGAGGTAAGGAAATCTAAATACCATTAGCTATATTTAAAATCAGTGCCCATGCAACTTATTCATGCAATAAAAAACACACCTAATAAAATGAAATCAAACGCAATCATATTCGCAGCGCTCTCAGCTGGATTATTATTCTCGTGCCAGCAAAAGACATCCACTAAAGAAACTACGGAAAGTAAAATTGATTCAGCACAGCAGCAGCCAGTGCCAATATCCGAACCTTTAGTCACTCATATTTATACTGCCGACCCATCGGCTCATTTGTTTGAGGGTAAGATATATATTTATCCATCGCACGATATTGAGGCAGGTGTTGCTGAGAATGACATGGGAGATCATTTTGATATGCGTGACTATCATATTCTGTCACTCGACAGTATTAATGGAAAAGCTACTGATCATGGAATAGCGTTGGAAATTAAGGATATTCCCTGGGCGGGGCGACAGCTTTGGGCGCCTGATGCTGCTTATGGAAACGGGAAATATTACCTGTATTTTCCTGCAAAAGATAAGTCAGATGTTTTCAGAATAGGAGTGGCGACCAGTACGTCGCCTGCAGGACCCTTCAAAGCAGAAGCCAGACCAATTGAAGGTAGTTTTAGTATAGACCCTGCAGTTTTCATAGACACCGACGGAGCTTCCTACATGTACTTTGGCGGAATTTGGGGAGGTCAATTGCAACGATGGAGCTCAGGCAAATACGATGCGAATGGATCTAAAACTGACTTGCAGAAAGATGATCAGCCATCGATCAGTCCACGAGTGGCAAAAATGAGTAAAGATCTGCTTCACTTTGACGGCCCGGTAAAAGAAATCTTGATCAAAGATAAAGATGGTAAACCTTTGTTGGGCGGCGATCATGACAGACGTTTCTTCGAAGCTTCGTGGATGCATAAGTTTAACGGTAAGTATTATTTTTCATACTCCACAGGCGACACTCATTTCATAGCATATGCTATCGGTGAGAGTCCTCTTGGCCCATTTATCTACCAGGGAGTAATACTTAAGCCAGTTATCGGATGGACCAATCATCACTCCATTATTGAGGTCAACGGTAAATGGTATCTCTTTTACCACGACAGTGTGCTTTCAGGAGGTAAGACCCATTTGAGAAGTGTAAAAGTCACAGGATTAATTCATGAGAGTGATGGAACAATTACCACGATAGATCCTTATAAAAAATAGTGTAATTATCAATGACTATCAATTAGTTATGCTTACCCACTTTAGCAGGGGGATATCTACGTAGAGGATAATTTTAGAGAAGAATTAGATTTATTGGATTGTTTTACATAGCTTTGCAAAGCATTTTAAGTAATAGTGCGTTCCATCAGTGCCTTTCGGCTTTTTTGAGTTCCACCTTTCTTAATTAAGATAATATTCCGATTAGGCTTTACGGCTGAATTTTGAGTTTTATTGATGCAAAAGTGAATTTTCTCAATTAATTAATAAACAATGCAAGGAACAGTTAAATTTTTCAATGATGCCAAAGGGTTTGGTTTCATTAAGCCATCTGATTCAGGTGAAGACATTTTTGTACACTCTTCAGGTCTTATCGACGAGATTCGTGAAAACGATCAGGTTGAATACGAAGTTGAAAGAGGCAAAAAAGGTATGAATGCTGTTAAAGTTAAAGTCGTGAATTAATTCACGGATATAATTGCTTTAATTCTTAATACTAATGTGAAAACCACCGGCAACGGTGGTTTTTGCTTTTATACTCATTTCAGGATAGCACGAATTTTCTAAATTTATTCCAAGCCTCGTCAAATGGCATTATCTATTTTACGGTGTATCATATCTTGAAAAGTGCATTTGAGTAATGTCAGTTAAGAATTTAACTCTTTACACACCAGGAAATTCTGTCAAACTGATACGTGGCGGAGTTGAGTACTTCAATTTATTGGAAAAGCTCATTTCCGAGGCCCGTCATACCATACACTTTCAGGTCTATATTTTTGATGACGATGAAACAGGAAGTCGTGTAGCTACTGCTTTGAAAGAAGCTGCCATTCGGGGTGTCAAGGTTTACGTTATGCTGGATGCTTATGCTTCCAAGAATCTTTCAAAGGCATTTATTAAGGATATCACAAGGTCTGGAATTCATTTTCGCTGGTTTGCACCAATTTTTAAGGGTAAGAAATTTTATTTGGGAAGAAGACTCCATCATAAAGTAGTTGTGACCGATTCTTTTCATTGCATGGTTGCCGGTTTAAATATCAGTGATAGATATAATGATACATCTAAAGGCCCGGCATGGCTTGATTGGGCATTATTTGCAGAAGGACCTATTGGTGAGGTCTTAGCAAGAACTTGTATCCTTCGATATAAAGCCAGATTGTCGTCAGAAGTAATAGATAAGCCCAGACGAATTTCATTGAACGGTCTCGTGAAGGACTGTTCCGTGAGAGCAAGAAGCAACGATTGGATTGGCAGAAAGAAAGAGATATCTATTAGTTATCTGGAAATGTTTAAGTCTGCGAGTGAAAGCATTATTATTATGTCACCCTATTTCTTACCAGGACTTTTATTCAGAAGGGCCATAAAACAGGCGTCGAAACGAGGAGTAAAGATTAGGGTAATATTAGCAGGGCTTTCGGATATCGGCACCAGTAAGTACGCTGAACGATACCTCTATCGCTGGCTTTTTAAGAATAATGTTGAGATTTATGAATACTCTAAGACCGTACTTCATGGTAAAATTGCAGTATCCGATGCCAAATGGATAACCATTGGTTCTTACAACCTTAATAATTTAAGTGCCTATGCAAGCGTTGAGTTAAATCTTGATGTTGCAAATTCCACACTTGCTAAGAATACCGAAGCCTCCCTGATCGAAATTATTGAAAAAAAATGTCAGCAGATAACAGAAGAGGAGTATTATCGCACCACTAGCTGGCTAGCGCATGTGATGCAAAAAATTGCTTACAATATTCTTCGCCTTGCTGCATTCTTTGTCATTAGGAAAAGAGAGTAGATATAGACCTAATGTCAATTAATTTTCGTTTGATGTCAATTATTAATCTTGAGCTTGCCGATGTTCTTATTTCTCGGCTTATTACCCTTGATTCTTTCAATAAGCAGCTTGACGGTCTCACTATTCCAGTTTGAAAATCTCCCCTGCTGAACCACAAACAGGTTGGCATCCGGATGATACAGATCATAATGAAAAGCAAATTTGGCGTAAGGATCTGTCCATCCGGCAATTTGTCCGAAGCGTAGATCATTGAATAACAAAGCTTCTTCCCAAACTTCAATGGTATAATAGCCTTGAGAAAAACGCTCAAGCTTCTTCACGTCTTCTTTATTTTTTAATGTGTTTAATAAATATGCGTTGCGCGGAAAATAAGTAAATTCAATTGAATCATCTTTATCGAAAACAGAACGATGGGCAACCTGATATCCTGAATCTGTTTCTGCCGCAACAAACCATAACAAGTTGTTAAGAGGAGTGGGGGTAGTCAAAACACGCGACGAAATGATTCCCTGATTATTCAATGCTGACTGAACATCCTTTTCTATTTCAAATTTATTATACATGGCATACACCAGATAAAGTGAACTTATTATCAGCGTCAGTTGCGTCCAATTTTTTCTGAAGGGAGAATTCTTCGAAAGAATTATAAGTGCAAGGCATCCCATTCCAAGCCAAATTGAATAGAAAGGATCGGCCACATAAATTACATTAAATGAAATTCTGTCGTGAGTGAATGGTTCAAACCATCCCACACCGTAATTATTAAATCCATCAAGTATTAAATGCACGGAAAGCTCAAAGGCGAAAAAGAGCATCCATTTATTTCGTGTCATGTTACCCTTGTTCCAATAGAAAGCAATTATTCCTGCCAGGATTGAAACAATCAGACAGAACAGAATCGAGTGAGTAAATCCCCTGTGGGCCAGTAAGTTATCTACTGGTCGTAACCATATTGAAAGCAAGAAATCACTGTCCGGCAAGCTCTGGGCGATGGCACCAATTATCATTGCCTTCTTTCCAATCCTTTTACCCGCGATGGATTCGCCAATTATTGCACCAAGGACAATGTGAGTAATGGAATCCATGGCTTCTTGAACCGATGTATACCTTATCTGCCGAAATCATCCTGGAGGCGGATGATATCGTCTTCGTCAGATGGTTGATCCTGTACGGTATGCTGCCAGATCTCTGCCACTACTCCCCAGCTATTTAATCCTATTAGCCGGTGACGCTGACCCTGAGAAAGGCGGATTAACTCTCCATTTTTTAATTCGATTGTTTCAGTTTCTATATCGGTATGACTTGTAACGACTCCAACCGTTCCTGAGATAACACGCCATATCTCTGCACGCCGAAAATGATATTGCCATGAGAGTCGCATATTTGGTTGGACAATTAAAATCTTAGGGCTTAGCTTTCCACTGATTCGGAGTGTAGATAATTCAATTTCAGGAAAGAATAATTTACCAAACTCAACAGCCTGATTTTCGTCCAGCACAAAAAAACCTCCCCACGGTCGATTAGATTCCTTAACTGCGATATGAAGATCACACAGTATTAAAAAATTCTCAACTTCATCAAATACGGCGGATCTCTCGTAACTCTTCACCTCAAGTTTCATGGCAATTATTAATTTTGGAATACCGGATCACTTAACATGTCAAGGTTTTTCGATCGCGTAAATCGCATTAACCTGACTAGCAGTAAGAACAGATTTATAGATCCTTATTTCATCCATGTAGCCAGCAAAAAAACCACCTGTATTGACAAAGAATGGACTGTTGCTATCAAGTGAATATTGATTAGTCGGCAAATCCTGCCCAAACACTAGATTAATAGAAGGGGTTTGCCTAATGATTGTTCCAGCGTGTGCAACGTCTCTCGTCAGAACTCCATTTTCATAGAATCGCATGTGCCCATCACCAAACGTAACGACAAAATGTTTCCATATATTCTGAGACGTTATGGAGCCGCTGTTATCCGAGATAATGGTTCCTGGATTTTCTGCAATTTGAGCAGAGAAGACAGGCTCAGGTGTGTCATTAAAGTTAAGGCTATAGCAATTCAAGCGATTGAGGGAAACCGCAAATTGATTCCCAAGTATTGGAAAATTTAAATCAACTCTGACCCAAAGGGAGATTGAAACTAAAGGGCCATTAAAATCTGAACTATAAGGTACTTCCACGTTAGCTCCTCTGGTAAAGTGAAGACAACTGCCCCATACTCCATATCTGTCAGTTCCCAGTGTTGGAGTTCCCCGAAGCCAAAAAACGTGACCAACACTAACTACGCCGTCATGACCATTTCCTGAATAGTCTTTTACGACCGTGCCAACTCCGGTGTCAGGAATCCGGTCAAATGTCCATTGGCCCACGAGGTTGGTAGGATCAACACCAGCGACCTTCTGAGTATTATAAACAGATACCGCTGCTAATAGATCTGTGTTGGCTTGATCAAGCTGTGCCTGGGTAACCCCAACCGTTGCGTAAACGGCCTGAGCAGTGCTTATCGCGACTTTAAGAATAAGCTGCGATCCTCTGATGTAGTACCCGGCGGCGGCTCCTTCATACGTTGCCGCAACTAAACTAATGGCCGAACTGATCGTATTCGACAACGTTATCTTGTTCGGATCAGGCACATAATTATCGCTACAGCTAAAGACTAAACTCAGAGTGATTAAGACGATGCTAAAAGGTTGAAGAGCTCTTAATTTTATTTTCGTTCTCCACGGGTCATTCGAAAGGAAATTCACTTGCTTGTGTATTGATTGTTTGATTTGAAATTATTTCGGTTCTAGCGGCAAAATTAATGACAAATAAGGAGAACTTAACTTTTAAGAATTCTGGAGATAAAATGCCCTAATTCAATCCTGAAACTGTGATTCATAATCTAGCCAATTTAAAAAAAGTATATTTTAATTATTTGATTGTTAGTATGTTAATTAATAGTATATAAAGTATTTTCTCATATAATAGTCTCTCTGCGGAAAATATGTAAAAAACCTTAATGCTATTGCTCTCTGGTTCAAACCTGAAACTGCTGATGAGTAAAACGAAGTAGGTGAATCCGTTATTCGTTCAGGATAGATAATTATTTGATGTGCTAAATTATTATGATACCTTAGAAAACAATACTTTTATCTTTTGACTATGGAAGATTCAGGCTTTATACAATATGTTCCGATTGCGTTGATGTTTTTATTCGCCGCAGGATTTGTAGGAGTTACCATGGTGGCAACCCACTTGCTTGGTCCAAAGAGAAGCACCAAGATCAAACTCGAGTCATTTGAGTGCGGCATTGAACCCAATGGTAATGCCAGAATACCTTTCAACATCAAATACTTTCTGGTGGCAATACTGTTTGTCCTATTTGATGTAGAGGTTATATTTATGTACCCTTGGGCTGTAAATTTCAAAGAGTTAGGATTGGTTGGCTTTGTGGAAATGATTTTATTCATTGGTTCCATGCTGATTGGATTTTTCTATATTCTTAAGAAGGGCGCCTTAACCTGGGAAGACTAGGTCGAAACATAAAAGAGAGTATGAATACGGCTGACAATACAATAACAATGTCGGAGAAACCCGAAGGCCTTGAAGGTGCAGGGTTCTTTGCTACAAGACTTGAAAAAGTAGTCGGA
>JANYDR010000102.1 GCA_025363495.1 Cyclobacteriaceae bacterium
ATCATCGGGATATATCATTGCCTCAGGGATAAGAGAATTAATTTCTACTAGCCAGAAAAAAAGAGACCACAGAATTAAAGTTCTGTGGTTTCTTTTTAATTAATGACGATTTGAATTCCAGTTAATCTACAATCGCTGCATAAGTCAATACTTTAAACCGGTCACCGGTATTTACACCAGCAGCATACATGTTTGTATAAATCAATGCAACTAACTTTTCCTTTGGATCTCCCCAATACTGAGTGTTGAAAGCGCCACCCCATTGAAAGGCCCCAATCGAGAAGATCGATTGATAATCATTCTTATCTGTCTCCAGCCCAAATCCGAGACCGTATTGATTGGTAATAGGAGGTTGAATCTGGTTCGTGAGCATTAGCTCAACGGTTTTTCTACTCAGCAGTCTCACTCCATTGTATTCACCTTTATTTATAAAAAGTTGCACGAACTTGGCGTAATCTTCAATTGTTGAGCTTAGACCGGCCCCTCCCGAATAATACTTTCCAGGAAGCGTTGGGTAGTCGATCAGCACACGATCATAAATTGTCGGCAATACTTTTTCAACAACACCATCCTTCGTTGTATAGAGTCCTACTAACCGGGAATGTTTTTCTTTTGGCAAATAGAAATAAGTATCGTTCATTCCCAACGGTTGAAATATCCGTGTGCGAAAAAACTGATCGAGTGACATGCCCGATACAGTTTCAACAAGATATCCCAGGACATCAATACCAAGACTGTATGTATATGCTTCGCCAGGATTATGCTTTAATGGAAGGCCTCCAAGTATTTTCATCTTATCTCCAAGCACGGCGTCATGATTACCGATGCCACTGGGCACACCGGCCTTTGCATAGATCGCCTTGAACTCCTGACTTCCAATACTGGCATAGTCAAGACCAGAGGTATGGGTCAGTAATTGCCGGATAGTGATTTCACTTTTTGCGGGTGTGGTTGTGTATGATGTGTCTTTCCAATTAAGATTGACTAAAACTTTTGGGTTCTTGAATTCCGGAATATACTTGGAGATAGGTTCGTCCAATCCAAATTTTCCTTCTTCGAACAACATCATCGTTGCGAGACTGGTTATCGCTTTACTTTGAGAAGCAATGCGAAAAATATCATCTTTTTTTAATACAGCTTGTTTCTCCACGTCACTGTAACCAAAAGCCTTGTGGTAAACAACTTTGCCATTCCGTGCAATAAATATAACCGCTCCGGGAATTTGTTTCTTTGTGACCATGTCGTTAATGAATAGGTCAATACGACCAAGGCGTTCAGGTGACATTCCATTCTCAGTGGGTTTGCCCGGGGCAAAGGGTTGACTGAAAGCAAGGTTAGTTACCAGCAAGAGGATAAAGGATAATTGAATTTTCATGTGGTTAGATTTTGGATAATTAAATTTAGATTTTAATGCTCTTATTTCTACTTCTATTACGTCAACGGTCAACAATTGCAGCAACACCCATTCCACCGCCAGTGCAAACAGAAATCAATCCTCTTCCACTACCTTTCTGTTGAAGCAGTTTTGTCATGGTGCCCACAACTTGCGCGCCTGTAGCTCCGAACGGATGCCCGAGCGCGAGGCTTCCACCTTTTACATTCATCTTGTTGCGGTCAATAGAACCAAGTGCTTTGGTCAATCCTAACTCTTTTTTGCAATAGGTTTCGTCTTCCCAGGCTTTCAAGGTACAGAGTACCTGTCCTGCAAAAGCCTCATGGATTTCATAAAAATCAAAATCCTGAAGGGTCAGATTATTTCGCTTGAGCAATTGTGCAACGGCAAGTGTTGGTGCCATAAGCAGGCCGGCTCCACGCAAATGATCTACGGCGGCAGCCTGAACATCCTTAAGATATGCCTGAATGGGAAGTTGATTTTCCTTTGCGAATTCTTCCGATGTCAATAAGACTGCTCCTGCTCCGTCGGTAAATGCCGTACTATTTCCGGCAGTCAACGTACCCTGATCACTTTTGTCGAACGCAGGCTTTAACTTTGAAAGTTTTTCAATCGTCGTGTCGCCGCGTACGATCGTATCGCGTGAAGCTGTTTTGAATGGAGTGATAAGATCATTATAAAACCCATCTTCATAAGCTTTCGCTGCCTTGACATGACTTTCGTAAGCAAGCTGATCCTGTTCTTTGCGTGTGATGCCCCACTCTTTCACCATCTTCTCTGTATGCTGACCCATTGAAAGTCCGGTTCGTGGCTCTATGATGCCCGGGTATGCCGGTTTAAAATCAGCAGGACGAAGATCGAGGATTTTTGAAAGCCGTTCGCCGAGACTTTTAGCATTGTTGAGATCAATCAGTTTCCACGCAAGTGCCTGCTGGATCATGATTGGCAAGTCGCTGTTGGTATCACTTCCGCCGCCAATGCCTGAATTGATTTGTCCCGAGGCAATTTTCAGTGCAATGAGGTTTACCGTTTCAAGACTTGTTCCACAGGCGCGCTGTACATTAAAGGCAGGAGTGCGGTGATCAAGTTCGGTGCCAAGAACAACTTCCCGCGATAAATTCCAGGCGATAGAACTGTTCATTACAGCGCCCAACGCTACATCACCAAGTAATTTCCCCTGAAGGTTATATTTTTTTACAATAGCCTGGAGAGTTGCCATAAGCATCTCCTGGTTGGAGGTACGCGTATATTCACGAAAGGAACGGACGAAGGGTACGCGCTGACTTCCAATGATGGCAACGCGTTGGTTGAGGTTGTTCATGAGTGTGGTTCTGATAAGTCAAGTTATTAAAATTATACAAGGAATTAGTTACCAGTTACAGGATGCCAGTTATCTGGGCCACGAGTGAAGCAATATCCATGGTCCAAAGTTTTCGCAAAAAGAGCATGAGCAACTGAACACGGCTGAACGTTTAGATGTTTTGCATTTATTCCTGCAATTCGATATATTTTCATACACATTTCTCTCCAAAGTATTCGGCAATATCTTTTCGACAGGTTTCAAACCCTTTTCAACATATGAAGCTTTCAAAAATCCTACTTATGGTTTTTCTGACACTTGTTGTCGGAGATATTTTTGCCCAGTTCTCGATACCTGTTTTTGCTAACAAGCGGGATTCGGCAGAGTATTTTCTTGTGACCGAAGCAATCCAGGAGATTTTTAAAGAACGACAAACAACAGGACTTTATGAAGAGTCGTCGGCGAAGTTTGATAGTCTTATCAGGGTCCAAAATGGATTTCGCGAAAAGATAATCGCCTATAGGATAGTGTATAAACCAGCTCCAGGATTTACCACCTTTAAAGATTTGAAAAATGGAAAGGTTAAGCCACAGGATGTTACCCAGCTTAGCTTTAATGACAAGCAATTGGTAAATGTTCCTGCGGAAGTTTATTTATGTATCAATTTGAAAGAGTTGGAATTTGTTAATACATCCTTGAAAAAATTGCCTTCTAAACTGAGTAAGTTGACTCACTTGCAAAATATTTATGTTTTTAACAATTCGTTTCGGAGCAAACTCAAGCTTGGAAGAAATGCCAATATCAGAAAATTGACGATCCAAGGAACCAATGGTATGAGCCTTCCCAAAAGTTATAAGAATTTTAGCGGACTCGATTCCCTGGAGCTTTCAAGAAATATCGGAATGACTGCTTTTCCAGTGATTTCCAAAAACAAAAGACTTGTCAAGCTGAATCTGATTGAAAATGATTTGACACTTGCTGACTTAAAAAAGGGGAATCTCTCCCTGCAAGAATTAAATCTTCAGAAGAATAAGATTGTTGTGGTGCCAAAGGCCATTGAAGTCTTTCCTAATCTGAAGAAACTTCAGTTCAATTATAATCAGATAACCGATATTGATCCTGCGATTGGCAACCTTAAGAAGCTTGAATTCCTCTCACTTTATCAGAATAAGCTGACAGATATTCCTTCGGGCATATATGAGCTTAGTAACCTTAAGACAATTGATCTTTATTTTAACTTGATCCAGCAGGTTGATCCAGCTATTTCCAAACTTACAAATCACTGTTGTCCGGGGAAAGTTATAGAGAATAGTAAATTATTCAAATTCTTAATG
>JANYDR010000423.1 GCA_025363495.1 Cyclobacteriaceae bacterium
TACTGGTGATAGCCTGGTAAGCATTTCAAATTGGTACGCTTCCTGCGAAGGTCTGCCAATGAAAGCTTTTGTAATGAAAAGTTTCATTAATTCTTATGAAACCAAAAAGACTTTTGAGGATACTATCATGGGGATGGACGCAATTATTGTGGGAGGTGGAAATACGTTGAATATGATTGCTGTTTGGAAAGCTCAGGGAATTGATGTCGCCTTGCGAAAGGCCTACGATTCGGGCATACTAATGTCTGGCGGCAGTGCCGGATCACTCTGCTGGTTTCAAAGTGGCACCACGGATTCAAGACCAATCAATTTATCTAAAGTAGAATGTCTTGGATGGCTAAAAGGCTCTCACTGCCCTCATTACGATGCTGAAGCATTCAGAAGACCATTATATCAGGAGCTGATAAAGAAAGGAGAACTCGCACCAGGTTACGCGTGTGATAACCTGTCAGGTATCTACTTTGAAAACGAGCAATTTGTTAAGTCGGTCTCTCTCAATAAGGAAAGCAATTCCTATTATGTAGACCTAATGGGAAGTCAGGTAAGTGAAAAACCCATACTCTCAGAAATAATAAATCCTTAATCACAGATTATCGTAGTTACGATCTTTGTCAAACTACCCAGAACCTAGAATCTAGAACTATTCCAACACATTAATCGTCACTCAATATTTATAGGCAATAAGGATTTTATTTGCTTTTGACAGCTTATTCATATCCAGTTTGCTTACAGATGGAAGCACCCATTTATTAAGTTTGGATAAGACCTTGAAAAATGATTTCCTGAACATAGCCGTAGGTTGAATAGGTAGTTGCAAATCAAATTTAGTAAAAACTTACATTAGGCTCTCAAAAGGCTACCTTTGTAACGCAGCAATCGAAATCATCACGAATTCATTGAAACGATACTTCTTCCATATCGGATATAACGGACACAATTACCGGGGCTGGCAGAGGCAATCAATAGCTGTTAACATTCAGGAAGTTGTTGAGACTACGCTCAGCCAGATTCTTAAGACTAATATCACAGCGGTAGGTTGTGGCAGGACAGATGCACAAGTCCATGCCAGTCAGTTCTTCTTTCATGCCGATATAAAAGAGCAGTGGGATTATGATTTATTGTTTAGGATAAATAAGATCCTTCCGGATGATATTGCAGTATTTGAAATTATTCCGGTGACTGATTTGGCTCATGCCCGGTTCGACGCCACACAGCGCACGTATGATTACTTTATCCACACCTACAAAGATCCTTTTCTAGGTAATCTAAGTTCTTTCTATCTGGAAAGGAACCTTAACCTGGATAAAATGCGGAGTGCAACAGCGCTTCTATTGCGTTACAATGACTATGGTGGCTTGTGTAAAACTCCTTCAAGTTATCGAACTACTATTTGCAATGTCACCACTGCCGGGCTGTATTCAGATGCATCAGGGGATAAATTGCGCTTTCAAATTTCTGCCAATCGCTTCCTGGCCAGAATGATTAGAATTGTCGTAGCAAAGCTTCTTGAAATTGGAAGGGGAGATCTTAGCCTCGAAGAATTTGAAGATTATCTTATAAGTCGAAAGACTCCAAAGATTATAGAGCCAGCTTATCCCCAGGGGCTGTATCTTTCCAAGGTCGTTTATCCTTATTTGGACATACCGTCTAGAACTGAATTTTCGCCGTTTTTTATACATGCAACTGATCGTTGGCTCCCTGTTTGAAGAAGTAATAAATAAATAAAAAAGAGAAGGCAAATTTTGCCTTCTCTTTCCCGATAATCACAATGATTATTTTTTAGCCCACACTTCAACTACAGCTTTGTCTTTATCCTTGTTCACAGTATCATACCAGAATGTTATTTTTTCGATAACTCTTTTGTTCCCTTTTAAATCAATGAACTGGCCATCGTTATTTTTTGACAATTCCGCTGGAAGCTTTACGTCCTGAGTTTCACCATTCGCAAAGTGAACTGTCACTTTATGAATATTTATCGTTCCATTATTTACTTTGATCTTCAATGCTGTATACGTTTTTTTTTGGCTCGCTGTCACAACATCCCGGTCAAGCGTAAAGTCAACAACCTTGGTTCCAAGTTTGTCCCAAGTAAGGGTGTTTTGCGCAAAAAGAATTCCGCTGGTGAGCATTAATCCCACCGCTATTAAGTAGCTTATTTTTATTGTTTGTCTTTCCATATTGAATAATGTTTATTTTTATTTAACAGTGTTCATTTCTTATTCACCTTCTTCATAAGCCTTTTTATCGTAAAGACTGCCAGACGATTTTTTTGGAACTTCTGAAAGTCGTTGTTTCATATGCTTTAAAGAAGTATCAGTCTGGCCAGTCATATCTCTGTCTATTTTCTCTTCATCTTTAGCCTTGGGCTTTTTAAAAAGAGGAGCACCCGGTTTGCTTTTGCCTTTGGGTAAGGGACTTGCTCCGTGATTGGGGTCATTATCTTCTGTGTGTGTCATGATATTTTTTTTAGGTAATTACTAATTTCGTGCCATTAGCTTTCATTGGATTGTGGAATAAATCCCACGCTCATACTAGTGCAGTAATCTTCGAAATTTTTACATTTTTCCATTTGCCCAGTGTCCGGATTTTTCTGTCGAACAGCAGATCTCCTCGGTTTCTATATCTCTTATTCAAGTTGTCCTGAATTATCCACAGTCCGTCAATTTGTGGATCACCTGCCACTATTCTTACTGTGTCTCCATAGTTGAAATCACCCTTCCAGCGTTTCAACAGATTCCTTGACAATGCCATCCAACGAAGCTGCTGCTTGCCCAATTTCAGAGTATCTATTCTTGCATTACTGGCAGTAACTAAAGGCGTTCGATCGCATTGCCCATAGCTTGGATTATAAACGGTTAATGTCTCCAAAACATAGCTAATTTCAACGAATCCGCGCGTTTTCTTACCCATTCCCTGTATGTAAGAACCTGTGTTTGGCACAATTGCAAATGCCAATGAGAGTAATAAAACAAGCGCGATTTTTTTCATAAGACCAGGACGTCAGCCCCGATCTGTGTTGAAAAATATCATGCCATCACAGAAAAAATAGTTCGCTCTGAATGCGAGTAGCTTCGGTTCTACAATTGAGATGGAATAGTTTTTATATAAACTAATTAAGCAAAACATATAAACATCAATTCTATGAAATCACTGTTTTCTACACGCATGAAACCGCTGCTGTTTGCATGCGTGATTTTATTTTCACAAGCGTGCTCAAAATCTTCCGATAATGTCATAGGAAGCGGTGACGTTGACTTTCAAATGACAGATGCCCCTTCAGATGATGCAAGTATAAATGGCGTGTTTGTAACTGTCTCGGATATTAAAGTTGATGGCACTTCAATATCAGGATTCTCAAAACAGACAATTGATCTGAAGGCTTTTCAGGAAGGAAATGCAAAGCTCGTTGCTACTACACGTCTGACTGCAAAGGATTATAGTAATCTAACTCTCGTTTTAGATGCTGACGCAGACGCCACTGGTGCTGCTCCGGGATGTTATGTTCTTACCACCGATGGAACGAAATATAAGCTAAAAAGTAGTGGCACAATAACTGTTACATTGAACAATAGCTGGACTGTTGTTGCCAATTCAAAATCAACAATTATCCTTGATTTTAATATTCGGAAAGCCATTCGTCAGATAAGTGATCAGGCTATTCGTTATAATTTTTCCAGCAGTGACAATCTTCAAACCTCAATTCGTTTGGTGAATCAGAGTAAAGTAGGCACTATTAATGGAAACTATAGTGAGACGACGACTATTACAGCTGATAAGATCTTTGTGTATGCATATAAGAAAGGAACATTTGATTCCGGAATTGAAACCACACCCCAGGGTGACGATGCAATTCTGTTTAAGAATGCCGTCACAAGTGCTGAAGTCAGAGGATCATTGTCGGCGAGAAGCTATAAGCTAGCGTATGTTGAGGCTGGTGATTATGAATTGCACTTCGCGTCCTATATTAAAGACGTTTCTAATCATTACGTTTTTCAAAACTTATTAACAGCTCAGCTTTCAGTCAATGGTTCTGCCGCCAGTGTTGTTACGGTTCAGGCGGGTATTAATTCATCGGTGTCTTCTACCATTACTGGTATATAGTACAAACTCACACAACAAAAATGTGCTGGAATATTTCGGAGCATTTTTGTTATAGAGCTCTTATTAATTTAAAGGGCAGCATAAATATTGCCCCGATCACTTTAAAGACAACTTCAATCGTAAGCCCAACGATCCTGAAGGGTAATAGGATCAGCCACACTATCGGAAAGAGAAATATCAGTATTAGAGCGAGCGGCCAGCATGCAACTAATAGTAGGCACCACAAAATCATGACAACAAGTGTCTTCATCGGAGTTTTTATATGCCCTGATACAAAGAACCTACCAATAAGTTATTGATTTGATTATCAGGTTGTTGAATTTGTTTCAAAAGTAACATTTTACGAAATTGTACAGTGACCTGTGCACCTATGAACAGTGCAAATAGAATTGAGTAGTCTAATCTCGCTTGTCGCCTCTTTCTATTGCTCTTGTAATTGAATTGACTACCTCGTCCAGTTTGGACGCAGATGTTCCAAGATGCTCCACCAGTTTTTTTGATTCATCATCGTGGTCAATTCTACTCATTAAGTTTATCAGTCCCAGTATACTCGCTACTGGCGCCCGAAGGTTGTGGGCATTAATAAAGGCATACTCTTCCAACGCCACATTCTTTTTCTCAAGTTCATGGGTCCGTTCTTTCACGAGCGACTCGAGATTTTCATTGATCCTGTCAATTATTTCTTTCTGACGCTTTAGCTCCTTGTTTTGATTTTGGATCTCCTCATTACTTAGTTGAAGGGCTAGCCTGGATTTGATCTCACGGATAATAAGATCATATCTCGTATTAATCAGAATAACCATGAAGACTCCTGTAACGCACAGCAATAATCCTCCCTTCACAAAAAATTCTTCCATTCCAATTGAAGGATTGAGCGTTACAAATACAGTAGTCGCAAGGGCCGATAATACCAGCACGATCAGCGAGTAGCTAAGATTCCACATAACAAACATTGATGCTCCAATTAATAAGGCCATATAATTGAGGTTATGACCGATTAAATGCGTCTCATCAATAAGATAATAGGTGAAAGCATTTTGGAGAGATATGAGCATGAAAGGCACAAGGACTAGGTAATAGGATGGAAGTTTGAGCCTCTTTCTTAACAATAAAGTTACACCGGTAATAAGAGAAACACTTAGGCGGATTATCAGAAGTGTTTTCCAGTTGTCATTAATATTGATGTAGTCAGTAATGGCAAATAGCGGATCAAAAATAAGTCCGATCCATGCTCCAATAAAATGATACCTCGAAGAGACGTTCTCCATTTCGGATTTCGACGATTCGGGAGAAATTCGAGACAGGAACCGTTGAGATGTCAGTTGATTCTTTTCCAATGCCAGACGTTAAAGACTTAACAAGCTAAAATATTAAATTTCCTCAATCCAAAAGGGAAAGCATTTTTTACCGGTAGATTTAAGTAAAGCGAGGGTTAAATTATTTATTTTGTATTAACTGCTTTCAAGCATGGAATGTTTAATCTAATCGTTAGCATTGATTAGGACAATTTGGAAATAATTGAAATTCAAACAATTAGAGAACGTCTAAGACTTTAAACGTCTTGTTATTGAATGTAAATGAATCCATTTTATGTAGGCCCATCAGTTTTTGGCCAATGGGCGAAGCGGGTGAAATGGCAAAGTAAGTCTTATTGTCTATGACGAACTGACCTCCACTTATTGCCAGATAAAAATTTCCCTGACTCGTGATTGCCAGGCTCCCCGACCTTAAAGAGGGTGACATTGTATCCCGAATTTGCTCCATCACCTGCATTAATCTCCTCGCTTCGGCTAACTGTTCGGTATTTTTCTCTATTTCCAACTGAGCCATTGCCCTGCCCGTTTCATATTTATCCCCAGCGCTGCTTTTAGTTTCTTCGTTGGCTGAAAGTTGAACGCCCCGTATAGCATCTTCTGCTACAGTAGCCCGGCTTCGAACGTATTCAACACAGCACTTATGAAGCTGCTCTTTCAGAGAATTCAATGCCAAAATATTTAATCCAGGATTATTAAATGTACAAAAAAAGCCG
>JANYDR010000166.1 GCA_025363495.1 Cyclobacteriaceae bacterium
ATCAGGATACTTAAACATCGCGTCATTTATTTTAAGATCGAGATTGAATGCCGGCATTTGCTTTGAGCCATAAGTTCCTTTTACAAAACCTGCAAATATCAGTTCGCCCTTTGTTTCAATTTTCTTAAAATCCTTTGTGTACATCCCCGGGACCAGTGAAAGCAAACTCTTAAAGGTATTCTCCGGACTTTTGAAAGTGATGTCCATTCCATAGTTATCGGGATTCATTTTGAACCAACCGTCAAAGCTCATCATGAAGTCGTTGACTTTGGCTGTATTCTCTTTAAATGTGAATTTTGAAATGTTCTCGCTGATGGAAATCACAGCGTCAATCTCTGCACGCTTGTCATTAAGAAATTGCATAGTACCCATCGACGTGCTTACCGTATCAGCCACCGTATGTGTTTTCAGATCAAAAACATCCTGGGTAAAATCACCACTGCCGGTATGATTGAGTCCTTTTATAGATAAAAAGTACGGTATCGACTTATCATCGTACACAACTTCTCCATCCTGAATTTCCCAATGATCGATCCCAAATGAATAATTCGCTGGCTTCTCCTCCACTTTTACAGTGTCTTTTGAAGGAACAGCGACGTCATAATTTGCCCTGCCATCTTTGAGCACTTTTACGCTGATCTGAGGTTTCACAAGTGAAATTCCCTTCAATCGAATCTGATCTCCAAACAAAATATCCTTCAGGTTGATTTCAATATCCAGCCTATCAACGACAAAGAGATGCTCTCCTTCAAAAGGAGCCCTGTTAAAAACTCCCAATTCTTTTATCTCCGCCGTAACGTTGGGAAAATTTCTGAAAAAGGTGAGGCTGAAATTATTAACATCAAACACCACATCGGCATTTACATTCTCCGCGATGGCTTTGTCAACTGCTGCTTTGATATCGTCTTTGAAGACAATTGGGAGGATAAAGGCTGCTGCTATGAGCACTACAAAAAATATCGCAAAGCCGATCAGAATTTTCTTTATCATCTCTATAATGTTTAATCTTTATTATCTGTTAAAATCACGCCACAACGGCATTATTGTATCAATACATTCTCTACCAGGCTATTTTCGCTGATGGCAACTAATTTCAGCAGACTTAAAGAGCGAAATTACAAATCACCCTCCAAAACCTCTGGAAAGGCAGATTAGGAATTCCTTAGAACCACTTCAACAGAACATCAACGATCTTCTTCATCCTTTCTGTATAGGGAGGATGAAGCAAGTACGGTGCAGCCCATCCATTTTTCTGCCGAAGAATTGCCTTTTCATTTGAAAATGTTATGAATCCGTAGTAACCATGAGACTTGCCTATCCCACTATTGTTAACCCCTCCAAAGGGAAGATTAGGATGAGTGAATTGTAACACACACTCATTTATACATACACCACCCGCCGACGTGTTCTGGAGAATGTATTCGCGAAAAGCTCTCTTCTGACTAAAAATATATAACGCCAACGGCTTTGGCCTGTTGTTAATAAAACGGATGACTTCTTCTTTATTTTTGAAAGTCAAAACAGGTAACACTGGTCCAAAGATTTCCTCTTCAAGAATTTTAGCATTCGCTGAAACATTTGAAAGAATAACAGGAGCAATAAAATTTGTACCGTCATTTATTGTGCCCAGGATTTCAGGCTTCGCCCCCTTTTCAACCGCATCTTTCAACAAATCATTAACTCTGTGAAAGTGTTTGTTGTTAACAATGCGTGCATAGTGAGGTGAGTTTTCATCAATCACATGGCCTTCTCCGAAAAGAAGTTGAATTTCCTTTTTCAGGTAATCGATAAATTTCTGTTTAACAGACTCCTCAATCAAAATATAGTCAGGCGCGATGCAGGTTTGCCCATTGTTGAAAAATTTTCCAAAGGCGATGCGTTTGGCGGCATCTCTCAAATTCGCGGATGCATCAATAATTGTTGGAGATTTTCCTCCCAACTCAAGTGTAATCGAAGTAAGGTTATTAGATGCTGCTTTCATGACCACCTTCCCTACAGCAGGACTGCCAGTAAAAAATATGTGATCAAAAGGAAATTCCAACAATGCCTGTGATACATCAACTCCTCCTTCCATAACTGTAACGATGTCTTCTTCAAAGATCTCTGCCATCATCTCCTTTAAGAGTTGCGCAGTTGAAGGAGTCATTTCCGAAGGCTTGATGATTGCTGAGTTTCCCGCGGCTATGCATGAGACCAATGGACCTATGCAAAGGTTGAAAGGAAAATTCCATGGAGCGATAATCAGACATACGCCCTTCGGCTCGTATCGTATTTCGGAGTAAGTACCTATATAAGAAAGGGTGGCATCAATTTTTTTTGGTCGGGCCCATTCCTCAAGATGTTTTAATGTATGCCGGATTTCAGTAAGCACCGGATAGATCTCCGACGTATCAACTTCCAAAAGAGGTTTACGAAAGTCGGCATTGACAGCCTTTTTGATTCGTTCACGATTGAGAGAAATCCAGGTTTCAAGTTTTTTAAGCCTCGAAATCCTCTCTTTGAGTAACTCACTTCTAAGAAGAAGGCTCCTTTCTTTTTGCTTTTCAAAGACTTGCTTCAGTCGCGTGTGAATAGTCTTTTCTGCGATGATTTCCATCTTTTGGGGTGTTACAACTTAAAAATAGCCCTTTTAATAAGATCCGCCTAATGTTACCGAAATGTTAAGAATATTGGATATATGTTACGGGAATGTTAAATTTATTACCTGTCCGCTAAGATCTGGCATGAAAAAGGTCTCTTTCATATTTCTATTACTGGTAGGTTTTTCTGCAAAAGCACAGAATGACCTTGACGCTTTATTGGCAACAACTGGTGTTCAAAGTCCGATGAGAGAGTCTGTTAAAGAAAAAATGCAAGCCTTTGTTCGCCCACTTTTATCCTCTGACTTACCCGATCAAAAGCTTCTACGAAAAACTTTCCACCGGCTACATTCATCTTTTTTTAAAAAGTACAAGGCTTATGCCGATTTCAATGAAGTCTTCACGTCCGGTACGTATGATTGTCTCACAGCGACGGCATTGTTCAGCCATGTGCTGGAAAGGTTGAATTTTTCGTACGAGATCATCGAAACGAATTATCACATTTTCTTAATCGTTCAAACTCCTAACGGAGAAGTCTTGCTTGAAACAACCGATCGATGGGGTGGTTTCATAACAGACAAAGAAGCAATTGGTAAACGAACGGGAGATTACAGAAAGAATAAAATCACAGCAATGGCCGGCAATTCGAAAAAAATTTTTTATCAATATTCCTTCAATTTATATCAGGATATCTCACCCGAGAAGCTTACCGGGTTGTTATATTTCAATCAGGCAGTAAAGGCGTACAATCATCAGGATTGGGCAACAAGTTCAAGTCTGCTTGAAAAAGCAAATAGCCTCTATGAATCTCCTCGCTGCGGAGAGTTAGGCGCTATTCTAATTCGCTCTGTATTGGAAAGCAAAATGGAAGAAGAGACAAAGACTCGTTGCCTCACATATTTAAAAAATTTCTGGGTAAAGAAATCCGAGACAGTTGCCTCCTTTTAGTTTTCAAGGATACGGGCCTCAACTCGTCTGTTGAGCTTGTGAGCTTCTTCTGTATTCTCTTTAGTTAGTGGCATAGTTCCGCCAAAGGCCTTCAATTTCACCCTGCTCTTAGGGACACCCTTTGATATCAGATAATCTCTTACTGCATCAACGCGTTCTTCGGAGAGTTTAAGATTCATTTTTGCATCTCCTCTTGTATCAGTATGTCCCTCCAATTGGATAACCATCTTGGGATTTTGATGAAGCATCTGCGCAACAGAATTTAGTTCCGGATATGAATCTGGAGTGATAATCGCAGAGCGCTGTTGAAATATCAGGTTGTCAAGGCGCATAACTTTACCAACCGTATGTGTTGATTCCGCAGTGGCTGCCGCCGAAGCTGGCAATGCAAGAGGGACGTCCTGAATAACTTTTCTATCGCCATTTGCCGCAGCCGGATCAAGCATGTACTTGGCAGGAGAGTATCCCGGTGCTTCCACCGTTATCGAATACTTCTCCCTATCATATAGTGGAAATGAGAAGCTGCTCCCACTCAACATGCCTACTTTGTTACCGTAGGGTAAGCTCTGATATGAAATCTTTGCAGCAATAGGTTCATTTGTTTCGCGGTTAAAAATCTTTCCCACTGCATAGATGAGCGAATCGTTTTGTTGTGCGCTTGCTCCATAAGAGATTAGCGCACCAATTATAATCAGTACGTTAACTATTCTTCCCATTACCGTCAAAGTTTAATAATCTTAAATTCAACACGCCTGTTCTTCTTGCGACCTTCTTTGGTATCATTAGAATCGATTGGTTTTGTCTCACCAAAGAATACAGTGGTGATCCTAGTGCCATCAATACCTTTTTCACTCAGGTATTTTGAAACTGATTTTGCTCTCCATTCAGACAATAACAGATTATAATCATCAGGTCCGGTAGCATCAGTATGTCCTGATATTTCTACTGTCATTGCAGGTTTTTCCTTCATCAGATCAGCCAGACGATTCAACTCAGGAAACGATCCTGCGTTAAGAACTGCCTTGTTGAAGTCGAAGAAAATATTATTCAAAGTGATCGTAACGTTCGGCGCGATGACTGTTGCTTCAAGAGGTGCCAGGCTTATGTTCTTCGTTTCAACAGAACCATCTTTTGTTACATTGGTCAAGTCAAGACTTTGATTTTCCGAAATATGGCCAGGTGCTTCGGCACGGACTCCATATTTCTGCCCGGCCGGTAAATGTATTTCGTATTCACCTGTTTCAGGATTTGAATAAACTACCCCTACTTCTTTTCCATCCGGCAGTCGTTCATAAATAATTTTTGCGCCAATAGGTTTTCCCGTCTTACCATCTATAAGTTTGCCTTTAACGACTACAACAGGTTCAGGATTTTTATATACTGGTAATTTGACTCTGAAAATATCAGCATTGTCTTCTGTGATTCCACGGGAGTAGTACGCAAACTCGCTTGTGGAAGGAATATTAAAAAACAGGTCGTCCAATTTTGAATTGATATCTGGTCCCATGTTTTGTGGCTCTGACCAATTGGTCCATGTGTCATCCAGGCGCTTTGTTACGTACACATCAGCTCCACCAAAACCACTGAAGCCATTGGACGAGAAGTACAAAGTCTTATCATCCGACGCCAAAAATGGAGCGGACTCTTCATTCGCCGTATTAACCACTGCACCAAGATTTAGAGGCTCAGACCAAACACTATCTTTTTTCTGAAAGCTGACATATAAATCACGACCGCCCCGTGAATCCTCACGCTCAATTGACATGATCAATGTCTTCTTAGTGTTCGCCAAAAAGTAATTGGCTTTTTCATTGAAGTTATAATCGTTTTCAATGTTCATGGCCATCGGCTTCGTCCAGTTACCATTGACATTAGTACTCATTGAAACACCGGCGAGCATCTTTCCGTTAGGCAAATATTTATTGCCAAGGATCAACACAGAATTCCCATCAGGTGTAGCAGCGATTGCATTTACAAAGTTAGGCCCATCATTGTTGAACTTTGGCCCCATGTTTTTAGCAAGAGCCCATTTTCCATCTTGTCCTAATTCTGAATACCATATATCTTCTTTATCGTTTACGCCGCCCATATTTTCAGGATGGTTCTTTCGTGAGAAGTAAAGAGTTTTGCCATCAGGCGAGAGCAATGGATTTAATTCACTGTAATCACTATTTACATTCTTGTCCAGCTTTTCAATTATAAGGCCCTTGCTAAGCAATTCAGGAATTGATATATCAGCAATGATTGGAATATTAACATCTGCAATACCAACAGCATCGATAGAGAAATAATCGCTCAACGCGGTGCCATCGAATTCGAGTTTTACAGCAGCAACCTTATAAGGAGTCTTTTCAAAAAATACATTTATCATCCGACCTTTCAGAGGTACCGGTCCTGGATTAAAACTTCTGATCAAATGTTCTGTACCGTTCTCTTCATATATGTAAAGCTTAAACAGAGCACTTGGATTATGAGATTCAGCAATAGCCACCTGTTCGATCTGCATTGGTTTAGCATATCCCAATTTTAAAAACTCCTGACGTTTAGGTTTGTCTGGCGTCCATGCATTTGGATTTTGTCCTCCGGCTGGTAAAACATTAGGTTTCCCTAAAGCCTGTTGCGCAGAATATTGAACTGATGTCAGTTCGGAGGAGAACTCAATGACCTTAGTCGCCCATTGAACAACCTGACTTTGTGCCTGGTAGCCGCAAAGTATAAATACGAGGACCGGGATAATGTATCTCTTCATGCGTAAAAGGAAATTGTTATATTAAATCAATGGAGTAAACTTAATTAAAATTTTAAAGGAATAGAGCGTTGCAGACCCGTTTCCTGCTTAATTAAGCGCCAAAGATATGACTATTTACTCAAGGGAGGTTTTATTGAATAGCAGGAATCCAATATGGAGCAACACGCCCAATTGGTTCTTTTGGTCATCATAATAATTCACGCTCAGGCTTATCGGCCCTACCGTGGAGTGAAGAACAAATCCAGCAGTTCCTGCAAAATAGATTTTCGTGATTTCTTCGGATAGGACCGCCTCCTGGTTATTTCCCTTTACAATAGTCTCCAAGGGCTTGAAAAGATACCCTTCCAGCCTGAAATCAAGGTTTTTTCTTACGGAAATGACATTGCGCCATCCCCCTGCAACAAAGTTAAAAGCACGAAAATTTTGAAGAAACAGTGTTCGGCTATCCTGAATAGGGAAGAAGCCCGGGGCGTTAATAATAGTTCCCTGATAGTTGCCAAACAGGGGTTGATTGGAGAACGTTGCGTGGACATAATAGCCCGAACTATAAATACCCTTTCTGAAATATTGTTCCATAATGAGGGTCCCTCTTACCCAAGTCCTTCTCTGATCTTCCAATTTTATACCCCGCTGAAGTGAGGTCGTACCGGGAATCAGTTGCTCCTCGAGGTCAAACCAGTCGAGACCAAAGTCATATGACTTTCCTGTTGTTGCGTACTGTTTACGATCGAGAGTATTGGTCAACAAATGAAAACCAAATCTTCCGCCGGTCAGAAGCAACTTATCAAGAGTATCTGTTGAAGTGAGTACATCTCTGTCAATATATTGATCATTATTGCTGATAAAATGCGCCTGGGCAGCGGCCTTAAATCTTTTACCAACCGGTATTCCCACGCTTACTCCAAGCTTGCGATCGATCCGATCCAGAACGGTGGAGTTCGATTTCTTTACGATAATGTCATTACCTCCAATAAAATTCCAGTCATTGAAAGTCGCTTCAGGTTCAATATAGAACTGACCAAAACCCGGAAAATCCAATCGTGCTTTTAGTTGTGCGGATTTATAAAAACTTCCAGTATAGAAATTGGCGCTGGCGTGAGTAAGTATCCTGTTGAAATAGTAATAATTCAACCCAAGAAAAATATTGCTGATGTCACGCGTTGCTATCACCCCTCCAAAATCAACCTGGAAATTATTACTTGGTCGTCGTGCCAATTGAAAATTAAAACGTTTAGAAGTGGAATTAAATGAAAAGCTAGGGTATACATTTTTAAAGTAATCTTCCGACACCAGTCGATAGTATCCTGACTTTACATCGCTAAAATGAAGAGGGCGTCTTCCTCTGTTGAAAAATCTATTGATATATCTTTGCTGTTGATTATTAAAACCACCCATTACTATGTTATCTACCAACATAGGAGTTGTCTTGTTATTAAATTTATTCCGGGCCGTTGCTACATCTTCACACGTTCTTCGTGCTGCAATTTTCGCTTTTATCTCAGGCATCATGCGGATAGTCTCAGCATACCCACTATCGATCAATGCCTTCGCTCTGCTAAAATCAAAGCCCGTAAATGGCTTAAGGTTCGGTTGAATGTATATACCCGAAGCCGGCACATCCCCCGGATTTGATTTATCCAATAAAAGATAAAGCAAGGACTTCGAGATCAGTTTATCATCCTCACCTTTTGGATATTCATCATAAATTTTACTCGATACATTAGAACCAATGATAACGTCGGGTGTGAACTCCTTTTGTGCAACATCCACCGGAAAGTTATTGTATACACCTCCATCAAACAGATATCTTCCATCTATTCGAATTGGATGATAAAAGAAAGGAACTGTTTGCGTCGCCCTGAGTGCATCCCCCAACGCCCCACTTTTAAGAATCACTTCACGCTGGGTAAAAATCTCCGCCGCCACAAGACGAAGCGGGATAAAAAGACTATCAAAATTACCATGGGCGATCGCTGAAGGTTGCGCCATCTTTTCTGCCATTGCAAAATTCAACGATATGTCATTTGCGAGACTGCTGTTCAGGTTGAAGTTGAATGTTGAATCGAGTGACAGGTTCAATTTTACAAACGAAGGATGATTATCATTCTTATTGTAATAGTAATTGTAACCTTCCTCTAATTGTCCATTGATCCACCGAAGAAGATTATCGGTGAGCATGGTCTGTTCAATCTGGTCAGGACTCATACCGGCAGCATAGCATCCGGCAACAATACCCCCCATGGATGTGCCAACGATATAGTCGATAGGAATATCATTTTCCTCCAGGGCCTTTAGCACGCCGATATGAGCGATACCTTTGGCCGCACCTCCGCTCATTACCACGGCAACCTTCTGGGCATGCGCAGTAAGACCAAATACGATTAATAAACCAATCAGGATTTTCCTCATCACCGTTACTCCGCTAAAGACGAAAACGATTCTAAATTATTAGAAGTAACGCGAAAAATAAATTCTCAGTTTCCAGCCACAATGATGGGTGGCTCCGGGAGTGGAATCAGATCAAGCCTTCTTGTTACTCGTAATTTGGCTTCTTCAAACTTTGCTATGAATTCATTTTTAACAGGCTCAGATGGTGGAAGCTCAACCCGTAAAGCGTCAACCTGAACTCCATTTCTCCAAAAACGATAACATAAATGCGGGCCGGTCGCCAGTCCGGTACTGCCAACATATCCAATCGTTTCCCCTTGCCTTACTCTTAAGCCTGGTCTCATGCCGGCAGCAATTTTTGACATGTGAAGGTATTGAGTTGTGTAGGTTCCGTTGTGACGGATCTTAACATAATTTCCATTATTCGATTTGTATTGCGCTTCTTCTATAATGCCATCTCCAACGGTGCGGATAGGCGTGCCTGTCGGTGCCGCAAAGTCGGTGCCTAAATGAGCACGAAAAACTTTTGCAATAGGATGAAAACGGTTCAGATTATAACGTGAACTGATTCGTGTGAATTCAATTGGGTATTTCAGCAAAGCCTTTCTCAGGCTCTGACCATTGCCATCAAAATAATCAAGACCACCACCCTGATCAAAAGGCACGGCGTAGTACGGATGATTAAAATGCTCAAAGTAAACTCCCTTAATCTTTCCAATTCCTATGGTTTGCCCTTCTACTTGTTGCTCTTCATAAAAAAGTTTGAAGCGATCTCCCTTTTGCAAACGTTGAAAGTCAACCTGCCATGCGAAGATGTCTACGAATCTGTTAGTTAGTTCTGGTGAAATTCCAAGTTTCTCAATCGTTTCTGAAAGACTTGAGCCAATAACGCCTGCTACTTCCTTCTCAAGCACTCTTACCGGGCGATGTCCGGCCTCAACGCGTATTGAATCATTGAAATGAAATACATAATAATCGATTGGATTCGGCTCATATATCAATGCCCGAATGGATTTTAATGAATCGTGCTCGGCAATAAGGGTATATTTTTTATTGGTTGAAATTTTTCTGAAGTCAAATGTTTCTTTGGATAATAAACTCAACTGCCGCTGAACCCGGGTTGGAACATGGTATCCCTGTAACAGATCAGAAAAGCGTTGATTTCTCTTTACTACATCTTGAACTACCTGTAGGTCGTTGACCACCATACCATATAAGAGAACAGGTTTGATGATCTCTTTTACTTCACGGTGAACTTGATCACTCTCAAAATCCCCTTCACTTGAATAAGGAAAAGAAAACTGATCAAGCAACACGTATCCGGATGTTACTAAAGCAATCCCTGCCACAACACCCACAGTAATCTTCCAGAATTTCAATGCAGATAAGATTAAAAAGTAGTTTAACGAACAAAACTATTTTCAAATATACTAAAGGTTGGAATATATTGGGCATTAGGTATTGGGTATTAGGAGATTACCCGAAATTGAATCTGAAAGTGTCCTAATTGCCAATACCTAATTGCCGCTACTTGACATATAACTCCTTATATTTCCTCTTCCCTTCATCCAGGAACTTAACAAACCTATCAACGCTGAGGTCATAGGGTCGGGGGGTAACCAAAACGCGTTCATCCTTACCTACCAATACGTAAAAAGGTTGAGCGTTATTGTTAAGATTGGTGATTTGTAAATCAGCATGTTGTTTACCGATCGTCTTTTTTACCTTCTTATCATAAGTAGAAGTGTACCATTCATTTTCAGGCAATTCTGTTTTATCGTCTACATAGAGAGCAACTACTACATAGTCATCTTTCAGGCGTTGAAGCACCATCGGGTCTGACCATACACGGGCTTCCATCTCGCGGCAATTGGTACAACCATGGCCGGTAAAGTCAATGAATAAAGGTTTATTCTGCTGACGTGCGCACGCTATAGCCTGATCATAATCGAAGTAACCATTGAGTCCGTGTGGAAGATGAAGGAACTCGAAATATTTTGGTACATCACAGATCTGATTAGGCTTATCTTTCCGATTGATTCCTATCAAATCAAAATCGTGCGTCGACATGGGAGGAAGATATCCAGCCAAAGCCTTTAACGGAGCACCCCACATACCTGGAATTAAATAAACTACAAACGTAAACGTTACAATTGCCAGTGAAATTCGCAATACGCTGATGGTTTTGTCTTCAACGTCCTTTCCAGTATCACCGGGTAAACGAAATCCTTTCATTAAATAAACTCCAATGAGAACAGCGATCACAATCCAGATGGCAAGGTTGATCTCGCGATCAAGTATTCTCCAGTGAAACGCTTGGTCAGCAATGCTGAGAAACTTAAACGCAAGCGCTATTTCAATAAATCCCAATACAACTTTTACCGTATTGAGCCATCCTCCTGATTTTGGCAGTGACTTCAGCCAACCCGGGAAAAACGCAAAGAGTGTAAAGGGAATAGCAAAGGCGGCAGAAAATCCAAACATGCCAATTACAGGTTTTAAAAACTCTCCACCGGCAGATGAGACCAAAATGCTGCCCACCAATGGACCAGTGCATGAGAAGGAAACTAACACAAGTGTGAAAGCCATAAAAAATACTCCCGTCAAACCACCTTTTTCTGATTGCTGATCTACCTTATTAATAAATGATCCTGGCAATGTGATCTCAAACAATCCAAGGAATGAAAGTCCAAACACAATAAAGACTGCAAAAAAGATCAGGTTAGGAATCCATTCTGTTGAAAGATGATTCGCTGTTTCGGGTCCCATCAATGGAGCAAGCACTGCGCCGATGAGTGTATAAATTAAAATAATTGATATCCCATAAATCAATGCCTGAAACTTTGTTCCGCGACCGGTGAAGAAGCTCACTGTCATTGGTATCATTGGAAAAACGCACGGCGTAAGCAACGCTGCAAGTCCGGCGATAAATGATAAGAGGAGAAATCCCCACAATGATTTCCCTCCAATCTCTTCTTTTACCAATGAGGCATCAAGGATCGGACCCTTATTATCTTTGTATTCCTGAACTGGAATAACTGCTGATTGATTATTAGTCGCGGCAGTATCTGCTATTACGGCTACCTGCTCGCCTGCCGTTGATGCTTCCGGATCCTTATCAAGGCTTTTTTTTTCTTCGCTTACGCGAATATTATCAAATGAAAACTCTTCATTAACGGGAATACACTTTCCATCGATTTCACTACACACCTGGGCTTCAAACTCTCCTTTAATAACTGGATTAGACTTGAGAATTTTTATTTTCTGACGAAATTCACCTTTGTGCTTAAAAATTTTTACGTCGCATTCAAAAGTATCATCATGCTTAGCGATGGGATTGATTGGTTGCAATTTACCAACGAGCTTGTAACCAGCGTCAGGCTTAAAGGTAAACGCTGCTTTAATCGGTCCGTCCTCACATGGAAATTCACTTGAATATAGATACCAGTTATTTTCAAGTGTGGCGGTAAAGATGAGATCTACTTCATCACCAACGGAAGGAGAGGCACTGGAAGAAGAGTATGACCACTTGGCGGGAGTCAATATCTGGCCAAAAGAAACATACCCGATGAGTACGAAGAATAGTGTATTAATTAAACGCATTTCTATTGTGTAAAACGTGCGCTAAGTTAACGCAAGAAGACTCAAATTCGTTTGTCCCGTCATGGTTCTGCTCACTTAATTTGGAAATCGTTAACAAAAAATGGACGTATTGTAATCCTGGAGACAATCTAAGGTATTGGGAATTGGGAGATTATCCAAAATTTAATTTGAAAGTGTCCTAATCCCAATTCGTAACACCTAATTCCCGTTTACTTAAACTTCCAGTTCGTTTTATAATCACGCGTAAGAGTTTGATTCGACAACAAAGCCCTTACCATCTCAACGGATATAGGTCCATTCTGCAAAATAGCGTCATGAAAATCCTTCTCCTTCATTTTGCCAGAGTTTACAAGTTCTCCACGCAAAGCATAAAATTGTTTAGCTCCCATCATGTATGACAACTGATATAATGGTCCGTAACCTCCGGTGAACGATCTCCTCACTTCCGCGGACGCGTTGGCGCGTTCATGACCAACCTTGTCTACTAAAAAATCGATACACTGCTGTGGCGTCCATTTGTTCATATGATAGTTCAACGAAAAAATAATTCTGGCACAACGATGCATTCTCCAGAACAACATACCAACTCTGTTCTCGGGAGACTTCTGAAAATTTCTATCCCAAAAAACCATTTCCCAATACAATGCCCATCCTTCTATTGAAAAAGATGTGCTAAAGTATCTGCGATGTGAATTGTAACGACTATTCATAAACCCTTGAAGATGATGGCCCGGAATGAGTTCATGAAAAACAACGGCTCTTGAGAAATGTTTGTTATTACCACGCATGCTCATCATCTTATCTTCCTCTGCCATTGCACTTGTGGGATACGCTATTTGCAATACCTCTCCACCTAAAAAAAATGGAGCGAATCGTTGTCCCTCCGCAGTCATCATTGTCATTCGCCAAACTTCTTCGGCTAGTGGAGGTACTGTTACCAGTTCATTCTTCTTCACGTACTCCGTTGCTTCATCCGCCAGAAATTTCGCCAGCTCTGGTTGCTTACCAACTTCTACATAATCATTCTTCACTTTCTCCAGTGCTTCTTTCCATCGATCTCCAAAGCCCATATCGGCGGAAGCTTTCAGCATTTCTTTTTCACACCATGCAAATTCCTTATTGGCAATTTCTATCAATTCTTCCGGGTTGTAGGGGATCATTTCAAACTCCAGGCTTTTAATAACTTCATCTCTTCCGATCGGATTGCCGATGATGCCGCTTCCATCATCTTTGGACGTGTCAATGGTTTTCCAACTCTTGAGAAACTTAATGTATTGACCTAGTGTCGTATCGAGCTCAGCATACGGCTGATCCATCCACCAGCTGAATTGTGGATCGTATTCATTATAAAATTTAAACAAGTCCCTGATTGCTGACTTATAACCCTGAGCGGCAGCAACAGCTCGTGTCGAAAGACGTTCTGAATATTTTGGCTGCTTTTCAATTTCCTGTTGCGTGGCCTTAACTTCTTTTTTCAAATCATTGAATGCGGTGGCTGTTTTGGATCCATCCATCATGTCACCTTTTCTTCTTTGAACGACCAATGGCAATATTTTTGAGCTGAATCGAACAGCCGATTTTACTTGATCAAATTCTTTTTTGTTTTGCTGAAGCGTGTACTCTTCGCGTTCTATTGCATTTCGTAGTAGAACATAATCTACTTTGCCATCCTGGCTGAATGAATCGAAAGGAATATCTTTTAATTTTTTCAGCCAGTTAGTGTGAAGCAGGCTGAATCTGGAATAGTATTCATCTGACTCCTTTATAGAATACTTGCGTGAAAGTGTGCCATTATCAGCCTGATACCATATTATATAATCACGCATTTCACTCAGACCGATCGGTTTTTGTGCTTCACTGCTTTGAAAAATAATAAGCACTAGTACTCCAAGGAGGGTGATTTGTTTCATACAGGTGAGGTTGAATTTAAAAAAAGGGCCACCCGTTGCGGCAGGCGGCCTCTTACCTAAAACTATGAAATTTATAGGCGTTGAAAAAAACTTTGTCAAGTATGGGGAGGCTTGATAAAAAACACTAGTTGTTTTTTATGAAGGAGAATTAGCAGAGATAAACGGGAAGTGGAAAGTTTAAAGATGAAAGCGTAAAGCACGAGTAAGCTAAATACTTAGTGATTCTTAATTAGAAATATGCGTAATATAAATATTGAACATCTAGCTTTCAACTTTCAGCTCCTCCATAGTATTTATAAAATGCAACAATCGTCTCTATCCCAATTAAAAAATTCCTGATCCCATAGTGTTCATTCGGTGAATGCAACGCATCCGTGTCAAGACCAAATCCCATTAGCACTGTGTCAAGACCAAGTTCTTTTTTAAATAACGCTACGATGGGTATGCTTCCTCCATCTCGGGTTGGTATTGGACTTTTACCCCAAACTTCTTCAAAGGCTTTGCTCGCCGCATGATACGCTTTTGAATCTGTCGGCGTTACCGCGGGTTCGCCACCATGATGTGCAATAACTTTTACTTTCACCGACTTCGGCGCTATGGAAATAAAATATTTGGTAAAGAGATCTGTAATTTCTTGCGGCTCCTGATCTGGAACAAGCCGCATCGAAATTTTTGCATGAGCCTTTGAAGGGAGAACGGTCTTTGCTCCTTCTCCAGTGTAACCTCCCCAGATCCCATTCACATCTAATGTTGGACGAATGCCAGTACGTTCCAGTGTCGTGTAACCCTTCTCACCCTTTATCTCGTCGATGCCCAGTTCTCTTTTATACTCATTCAAATCAAACGGCGCGTCGTTCATTGCTTTGCGTTCGGCGGCTGATAGCTCTGCAACCTTGCTATAAAAACCCGGAATAGTAATGTGCCCGTCTTCATCATGCATAGAAGCAATCATCTTGCTTAAGATGTTAACAGGATTTGCAACGGCACCACCATAGACTCCCGAATGAAGATCACGATTTGGTCCCGTCACCTCAACTTCCATATAACTCAATCCGCGTAAACCAACCGTGATCGACGGTTGATCCAGTGATATCAATGATGTATCAGAAATCAAAATTACATCAGCCTTTAGTTTGGCTTTATTTTCTTTTACGAATGTTCCGAGATTATCCGATCCAACCTCCTCCTCACCTTCAATCATAAATTTGATGTTACAACTCAGCAGATTGTGCTTCATCATTATTTCAAATGCTTTGATGTGCATGTAAACCTGTCCTTTATCATCACATGCTCCGCGGGCAAAAATTTTTCCATCACGGACTGTTGGTTCGAATGGTGGTGAATTCCAAAGCTCCAGCGGATCGGGTGGTTGTACATCATAATGACCGTATACCAGCACAGTCGGTTGTTTGGGATCAACCATTTTCTCTCCATAAACAATAGGGTGACCTTTTGTTTCCATCAACTCAACCTTCTCTGCACCTGCTGCTTTTAATTTTTCAACAACATATTCTGCAGCCCTGCGAACGTCAGACGCATGACGACTATCAGCGCTTACTGAAGGGATCCTCAGTAATTCAAAAAGTTCTTTGAGGAAGCGGTCCTGATTGGATTGAATGTATTCGTGGATCATATTGACAATTTTGATTTTTACTCAATATCTAAATTTTAGCTCATACTAATTTGAAGAAGCTGGAAGTCAGAGACTAGAGGTTTGGAACTATGGATCAGAAGTTTGCTCAGAACTTCCAGCCTCCAACATCTAGCTTCCAGCTTCCAACCAAAGAACAAGGGTACACCTGATTCTCCATTGGTTCAGGGCGCCAAGATATATGTAAAAGATTGTCACAAAAGGCCCTTTTCAGTAACTAAATCGGCTATTCCGAGTAACTATACAAACGATTTCGGCCTTAAAAAGCAGGAAATAAAGTCAAAAATTGGCTTTAACAGTGAAAAAAGGGCCGATTCAGACAGATTTCAACTTTTCATCCCTCTTAGAACATCATTCAATAAACGCCAAATCCTATGCTATTCAACTACTTTCTCCTGGCTTTTCGGAATATCGTCAAACAACGAGGCTTCGCTTTTGTCAATATGCTGGGACTGGCCATGGGGTTGGCAGCAGCTCTATTCATTCTATTATATGTTAGAGATGAATTGACGTTTGATACGATGCATCCTGATGCTGCCAATACGTACAGGATGGGATACGTGCTCAACTTTCCCAATGGAGAAAAAGAGGCTGCTCCTTACGCTCCTGCCGGATGGGACAACTATATCAAAGCCAACTACGCTGACATCGGTGCAATTACAAGTTATGATACATACGGAATGCCAACCAGCATTCATAATGAAGCCAACGACGTTACCGTATTAACGGAAGATTTTGTCTGGGCGGAGCCGAGTATTCCAAATGTAATCTACCTGCCAATAATAAAAGGTGACAGCAAAAATCCCTTAAAAGAAATCAACAGCATTATTCTCACGGAATCCTCCGCAAAAGAATTGTTTGGCAATGAGGATCCGATCAACAAGAGCGTCGTGCTTTCACACATGTATGCTACGCGCGGAAAGAAAATAGAAATGATGGTGACAGCGGTAACAAAAGATCTTCCATCCAATTCACATGTTAATCCAAAATTTGTTGCCAGCATTTATGCATTGAAACCTTTTATAGATAATCTTGAGAGTCGTCTTAACACCTCCATGGGGGATGGTAATAACAACAATTATTTTTCGCAATCTTATTTCATCTGTACTAATCCAAAGAAAATTCCTACTATACAAGCAGATCTCCAGAAGAAAGCCAATGAACTAATATCCAAAAATCATTGGAATTTTAAATTCACTCCTCTTATCCGTAAGATCACCGACATTCATTTTGATAAAGAAATGGATTGGACTATAGATCATAAGACTGCAGACATCAAATACGTCTACGTCTTTATTACTATAGCTATTCTCATCCTTGTAGTGGCTGGTATTAACTATATTAACCTTTCCACTGCTAAATCGGCGAGCCGTGCACGGGAAATTGGCTTACGCAAAACATTTGGTGGAGTTCGTAGCCAATTGTTTCTCCAATTCATGCTGGAATCATTTGTATTGGTCCTCCTCTCAACAATTTTATCACTACTGTTGGTCATACTTTTCACTCCAGCATTCAACGACCTTACAGGTAAAACATTTACGCTCGCTCACGTCTTTAATGGTCAGATGTTGTTCATTATTTCAGGCGTCATAGTCTTCGTTACGCTCCTGGCGGGAAGCTACCCGGCCATCTTCGTCTCCAGCTTCGAACCTGCCGCCGTTTTAAAGGGAAAATTTGCCTTTGGAAAGGGGTCAACAATCTTCCGTCAATTCCTTACTACAGTTCAATTTATTGTTGCCGTCACTCTTTTTGCGGGCACTGTGATCATCGTTCGCCAAATGAACCTGATGAAAAACTCGAAACTGAATGAAGCCGGGAAGCAGATAGTTTCGATCCGTTTTGCCGGGTTTACAGGCTCTACAAACAATGACAAATACCAGGTTTTCAGGAATGCCGTCATGAGTGATCCTGAAATCGAAAACATGACACTCGCCAACCATCTCCCACGTCTGGATTTCTTTGGATCGATCAATATGGAAATGCAATTCCCGGAGATCAGTGATGAAAAGCATCAGTGGTTTCAATTGAATGGTGATTACCATTTCCCAAAAACATTTGGCCTGAAAATTATTGCCGGTCGTGACTTTGATCCGAATAGTGTTGCTGATTCATCTTCCTTATTATTGAATATGGCGGCTGTTAATGCCCTTCACCTTACACCTGCTGAAGTCGTTGGCAAAACTATAATTCGTCCTGATTTTGTTCAGGGATATGAACGTCGTGATACTACAAAAATACCGCTAACCGGTTTGGTAATTGGCGTCGTGGAAGACTTCCCTTATAAATCCATGCACAAAAAGATTGATCCACTTGCTATCTCTCCAAAGCCTCATACAAATGACAGGATCATTCATATCCGATTGCCAGCAAATAAGATGGGCGAAAAAATAAAAGGTGTTGAAAAGGCATGGAAAAATATTTTCCCTGAATTCGGATTTGACTACTGGTTTGTTGATGAAGAGTTTGGTCGAATGTATGAGAGTGAAACAAAAGTTGCCGCACTCACTGAAAAATTTTCATGGCTCGCTATTCTTATTACTTGCGTCGGGTTATATGGTCTAGCTTCATTTATGTCGCAACAGAGAATAAAAGAGATTGGTATACGCAAAACAATGGGAGCAAGTAATATCCAGGTATTGTATTTATTGCTGAGTGTCTTTGGTAAACTTCTGCTGATCGCCAGTGTTATCGCAATTCCTGTTGCTTACTACTTCTCAAACGAATGGCTCCAGGGTTTTGAATACCGAACACCGCTATCAGTCTTTGTCTTCGGCGGAGCAATTGGATTAATTGCCCTGATCACTTTGCTGACGGTTGGATACGAATCATTAAAGGCTTCTTTGTCGAATCCGGTGACGGCGTTAAGGCACGAGTAGCAAGCGTAAAGTGAAAAGTTAAAAGCAGAAAGCTTGACCCGACAGACTTTATGGATTGGTTTTTACAGGACTCATTTCTTCATTTGCGATTAAAGAAGAACAAAAACATGATAACAACCTGGAATTTGGCGGATAAATCATATTTAAAGGCTTCGACGCTTTTTCAAAAAGGCGGATAATTCTTGGTTTAGAAGATCAGACTGCCGCCCAGTCGAAACGTCAGTTCAAGCTCGCCCAGCGCCCGGCGGATACTTGCCGGCGCGGTGGCGCGAACCTGATCGACAACCGCCAATGGGCCGTACCGCCGGATGTCGCCAGGATACACGCCCATATCGACGAGCGTGGCGAGGCCGCCATTGGCCGCCCAGAAATCCACGAAGTCCGGCTCCATGGCTTCATCGTTGAGAAACCGGTCGAGGAACTGTTCGTGATTGCCCAGCAGGCGGGTCACCGTCACGCCGGGGATACGCAGGGCGGCCACGCGTTTCAGAACGCCGATATTGGCCGGCCCCCGGTCGACATAGTCGCCCATCATCACCAGATGGCGCGGCCCCGGCGGCGCCTGGACGATCAGCGTC
>JANYDR010000434.1 GCA_025363495.1 Cyclobacteriaceae bacterium
TCAGCAACCAGTCAACTTCCGTGTCCTTTTTGAGTACCCAGTAGGCAATTCCGTAAGCTTTCAGGTGATCAGCCTGCTTGTTATCCATGGGGATAAAAATGTAATTTGCCCGGGCCACCAGGCCGCCAATCAAAAAGCAAAACAAAAGAAGATAGCGCATCGTTAAAGGTACCATTGTTAAAGGAATAAATTTATAGTACTTACTCCTGAGACGAACGTAAAAGGAGGTATTTTTGTGTTCAATAACTGATTTTTTATCAACATATGCTTGAAAATATAAGGGAAGGCCTTCGCTCGATAAAAGCTAACCTGCTCCGTTCAATCCTGACTGCGGTTATTGTCACTTTTGGGATCACGGCCCTCGTTGGCTCCCTGACTGCCGTGGACGGAATTGGCTACACGCTAAATGAAAGTCTTGCCTCTCTTGGCGCTAATACCTTTGACATTGGTTCTAAAAAGAACCGTGGCTCCAGCCGGGGTGGGGTTAAGGAGACCGTTTACAAGTCTCTTCAGCTCAATGAAGTTCAGCGTTTCATAGATCTTTATAAACTAACTGCCAACATAAGTCTTTCGGCCGATCTAACGGGGATCGCTGAAGTAAAGCACGGCTCGAAAAAGACTAATCCGAATATTGGAGTGAATGGTATCAATGAAGACTATGTATATGTGAAGAGTCTTAATTTCGAAAAGGGAAGAAATTTTTCCGCTCTCGAAATTCAATATGGTGCCAAGGCAGTTATCCTTGGTAAGAAAGTCAGTGATGCAGTATTCGATCCGAATGAAGAACCTGTTGGTTCGGAAGTCTCTTTCAAAGGCACACAGTTTCGGGTGATCGGAGTGTTGAGCGAAAAAGGTAATCTCGCAGAAGACAATTTTGATAACATGGTTTTTATTCCGGTCATCGTTGCCAATCAGATGGCGTCGGGCAGAGGGTTAACATATGATCTTACTGTGGCAGTTCCTGATCCATCTCAGTTGGACATGGCAATGGGAGAGGCGACAGGTTTGATGCGCTCTATTCGCAGAGACCAGGTAGGTAAGCCAAATTCTTTTGAACTTGACAAGAGCGACACACTTTCAGAGCTGAATAATCTGATGAGCATCATCACCTGGGTGGGGCTTGGTATAGGGTTCGTAACGTTGCTGGGTTCCTCTATTGCGTTGATGTATATCATGCTGGTATCCGTCACAGAAAGAACGCGTGAAGTAGGAGTGAGGAAAGCGCTAGGTGCAACACCGTCAAAGATTCGTCAACAGTTTATCATTGAAGCAATTGTTGTTTGCCTGTTAGGCGGCGTAGCTGGAATCATTCTAGGAGTAATAGCCGGCAATCTATTGGCCGGTGTTATGAACATGGCATTTGTGCTTCCATGGTTGTGGATGTCCGTTGGATTGGCAGTGTGTGTTGCCGTAGGACTTTTATCCGGATATTATCCTGCCAACAAAGCTGCGAAGTTGGACCCGATTGATTCGCTGAGATTTGAGTAGGTTTATTAGTCTGATTTGCTCGGGTTAACGAAGGAAGTTAGAGGCATGGTCACAAAGAACACCACGAACCACAAAGTACGCAACGACCGAGAGCCTGAAGTTATCAACGATCATATTTCGTTGTTCACTTTGTGAAGTCTTCGCCCAAGATAGCACAGATGCACACAGATCATTGCTGATAATTCGTTTGCTGGTAAAGAATAACACAGATGAGCAGCTTCGCTGCCTGTCTGTGCGATCTCTGGCAAGCCTCCGCATGCGAAGCCAGCCAGTTAGCAACGTTGTTTTACGCTGGAGGCGCATTAGAATCCGTGGCAAAGATATCCCGTTGTTAGAGAATGTACAGATTAATGTAGGCAGCTTTGCTGCCATCTGTGGAATTTATTTACACCATCAAAAACAAATTCCAGCATTGGTCTGCAAATCCGATAGCCATCGGATCTGTGCGATCTGTGGGAAAGTTCCATTAAAGTCAAATGGAATGCCCCGAAATATGCAAATGCATTACATCATCTGCCTTATTGCGCACGCTACTCTTCCATTCTCCCGACCGATAATAATTTCTTTGCTCTGTATTCTCCGCCAATTTCTCTTTTAATAAAAACCTCAACATATTAATCCATGTCGGATAATCACTTTCCCGCTGAAGCATTTTATTCAGCACCGGCTGAATTGCCGACAATCCATATTCAATAATAAACTCGGGCTGGTAAGCATTATGATGAAATAACTCTACATGCTTTTTAAATCCTTGTTGATAGACGTAAACATTTAAGCCAAATGTTTTTTGCAGGTGGTCCCAGATATTCTCCAGATCAGTTAATCTGATAACGTCTGCTACGTCTTTTGTTCTTGTTGTGGTATTCATAATTTCTAATTTCTAATTTCTAATTTCCAATTTCTAACGTTAAACTAATGATTCACTAAACTTTGTGCCGGTTCTTTTATGTATAGTTTTATCACGGCATCGATCTCCGCATAGAATGGTTCGTTGGTCAGGTGAGTTGTGGGTTTCGACATCACCTCCCGAACTATAGTATCGAACGCGTCCAGGTTGACATTCTTATTTTTCAGGTAGACCAATTTTACTTTAATCTCATCGAGCTCTGCATTATTAGCTTTCACGTTGAAGCGATAATACAGATAGGTGGGGAGATCGCTCAACAGGCGATTTATCAGAATCTCCTGATGTTGATTCAATACTTCCCGAAGCTGCGCCAAAAGCAATTCAGAATCTGAATCATCGATTTTCTTAAACCCTAAAAGCGGCGATTTGATAATTTTCACGATGTCCAATGATTTATGACAAACATACAATTACTAAATATATTAGCAAATAATACTAATTAAATTAGTTGTAAAGTCCTTAAATCATTTGAAAATGGACTTTTTGAACGGTCAATCTTTAACCAAGGCCGGCATCATGGGCTTGCAGATTGCAATTTTCAACTTTTTTTGACATTCAGGACTTAAGGAGTGATGAGACTGAAATGTTACCCTTTCGTTAGCAATTGAATAGTCAAACTGAAAATCTGCGAGTATTCGATCTGTGAGATCTGCGGAAAATGCATTTTCAGCTTATTGCTTCATATGCACTTTCAAATTCAGATGTTGCTAATTCAAACGCCAGAAGCGTACACGATTGCAATCTTATTGATTTGATCCGCCCTCGTCCGAAAGCGATGAACTAACACTGGAAATCATCACGCCAGCGATTTCTATACAACCCACCCAGTCAGGGTGAAAAAACTTCTTTTTTTGATGATTTATCTTCTATTAAGTCAGTTTGGTCTCCATCTATTTCACAGTATTCCTTCGATTTTGTATGTTGGACAAAATTTGAAATATGAACCGTTACCTGCCTAAGTTAATAGCCTTGATTATATTCTGGAGCGTTGTGATTACATCTTGTAAGAAGAGCGATCCGGCGCCGCTGGGTGCCCAGGTAAATGCTGTATTTCTTGCAGGCGATGCCGGCAAAAGTAAAAGCTGGAAGCTGAGAGAACTTAGTCAACAAGTAGGATCTGGTGCGGTGAGTACATTGACACTGCCCGGCTGTTTTGCTGATAACTTGTATACGTTTAGTAATAATGCAGCACAAGACTATGCTGCTACTGAAGGCACGAGCAAGTGCTATAACTCTGATGCGATTGAATCAGGTACATGGGCTTTTACTCTCGATGGATTGCAATTAGATGTTCAGGTAGATAATACTCAAACCCCTAATGGGCTATTTTCTCCTGAACCAACGTATCAGATTGATACAGTCCAACATGCTATCTATCCTTACAATTTTGGATATACTCCTTATCCTGCATTTGTCCAGAAAATCGACGCTAATAATCTGGTTCTTCAAATAACCTATACTGCCGGTACTACAATTTATAAATACACACTTACCTTCACACCAGCATAAGATCTAAATGATCAGGATACTTTTTTTCTTGATCATTTCTTTTTCTGGTCTTCAAGCTCAGAATGCTTCTTCTGTGGGAATAAAATTTTTAGCACTAGGCGATTCGTATACCATTGGCGAAAGCGTCGCTGAAAAGGAACGATGGCCAGAGCAACTAGCTACAGCTCTCCGCACCAGTGGGAAAAAAATTGATGGACCTCGTATCATCGGTGTCACCGGTTGGCGTACAGATCAATTGAAGAAAGCCATTGAAGAAGCTCATCTCAAAAATGAATATGGTATGGTTTCGCTTCTGATCGGAGTGAACAATCAATATCAAAAGAAATCAGTCGAAAGCTATGCTCCGGAGTTTGAAGAGTTACTTCAGAGCGCTATTGCATTAGCAGGAGGTAAGAAGGAAAATGTTTTTGTTGTTTCTATTCCCGACTACGGATTCACTCCCTTTGGCAAACCTAACCAGATGGAAATATCAAAAGCGATAGATCAATATAATGCCACCAATCTTAGCATAACCGAGCGGATGGGAGTTACCTACATTAACATTACGGACCTTACCCGCAAAGGACTTGATCACCCCGAGTATGTTGCTGGAGATGGACTTCATCCTTCCGGTAAAATGTACACTCTGTGGGTCGAACGAATCCTTCCTCTTGTTTCTCACTAACCCAGATCCCAGAACAAAGAACCGCGAACCTAAAGCAGTGGTGTTAAAATTCTCACAAGATTCGCCGCCACTATCTTATGCCCTTCAACATTAGGGTGAATGCCATCGGCCTGATTTAATTTTTCAATGCCACCAACGCCCTCCAGTAAAAAAGGAATCAATACTGCATTATTTTTTTTGGCAATGTCTTTAAAGAGATTTTGAAACGAGGTTGAGTAATCTTTACCCATGTTGGGAGGCACCATCATTCCTGCCAGCACAATCCTGCAAGTGGGATACTTTGATTTTACTTTATCGATAATTGTTTGAAGATTTTTCCTGGTTTGATCAATAGGTAGCCCTCGCAAGCCATCATTTCCACCCAGTTCAAGAACAAAAACATCAATCGGTTGCCGAAGTATCCAATCAACTCTTGCAAGTCCTCCAGCGGTAGTCTCTCCACTAAGTCCAGCGTTTACTACTTTTGTATTTGATCCGTTTTTTAGGAGTGACTTTTCTACTAACGCGGGGAACGCTTCTTCCGGGGATAATCCATAACCCGCCGTGAGGCTGTCGCCAAAAAAGAGGACCACTTTTTGAGAAGTTGTCTGAAAAAGCATCACTGACACAATAAAGAGGAATATCTTGCCGACCATAGCTTAAGCGATTGCGTTTAAAACAATTTTAGTTAATTAACGATTCATTTCACGATCAGGTAGACGTTATATGGCAGAAATACTTTTATCAGTGGAGGACCTTACCAAGGCCTACCCATCCGGAGGCAGGGAACTAGTGGTTCTCGATCACGTATCATTTAGCGTGGAGCAGGGATCACGCATTGCCCTCATAGGCCCATCGGGCAGCGGTAAGACCACCCTGTTGGGCTTATGCGCCGGCCTGGATGTTCCTACAAGTGGCTCTGTGTCACTGATGGGTTTTAAGTTAAACGCCATGGACGAAGACGATCGTGCCTATCTGAGGAATCAGTTTACCGGGTTTGTATTCCAAAACTTTCAGTTGCTCTCTACTCTCACGGCCATCGAAAACGTTATGGTGCCGCTGGAATTACGGGGCGAACGCAACGCCGGTCCTAAGGCAAAAGAATTGCTTGCCCGTGTTGGGCTTGGTGACAGGCTTGATCATTATCCTTCACAGCTCTCTGGCGGTGAGCAGCAGCGTGTAGCTATCGCGCGTGCATTTATAACATCGCCTAAAATATTATTTGCCGATGAGCCAACAGGAAACCTTGATGAAGAAAATGCAAAACAGGTAATTGATCTTTTATTCGGAATCAACGGAGAAGAGAAGACAACACTTGTGCTGGTAACTCATAATATTGAACTGGCCCAGAAAACTGACCGCATCTTACAGATGAAAGGTGGAAGAATAGTGGAGGAGAGATTACTGGCGACTGTATGATCGAATACTTCATCAAGATCAAACGGGACATTCGTCCGGTGTGGCGCGACCGCTGGGTGTGGATCATGGCCTGGCGAGATGCGCGAAAGAATTTTTCAAGGTTATTTCTGTTAGTGTCTTCATTGATAACTGGTATTGC
>JANYDR010000207.1 GCA_025363495.1 Cyclobacteriaceae bacterium
CGTGCTAACCAGGGTTATCTTGAATCGAAAGCGGCTATCGAGCAAGCAAGTGAAACGTATGTGTTTAATGAGTTACGCGCCAAGGCAAAAACTACTTACTATCAATGGCTGGTGCTGGAGAAGAAGAAAGTTGTTCTGAAAGAGAATGAAGAGATTATCGGTCTGGTGCTAAAGATTGCTCAGCTGCGCTATCCCTACAATCAAAGTAAGCTTAGTAATGTGTATAAAGCAGAGGGTAGGTTGCAAGAAGTACGTAATATGATTCTGATGAATGATAATCAGATTGTTCAAAAAAATATTCTCCTCAATCAGCTAATGAATGTTCCCAACGATCGAAGGTTTTCCATTGATACCTTAAATCAACCAAGACAATTTATTCTTTCAGTGGCTGACACAATCACCTTTGTTGAAAACCGCAGCGATATCAGGCGTATCGATAAAAGTATCCAGGCGATGAAGCTCAACCAGGCATTGGAGAATTACCAGTCGAAACCTGACTTCAACATAAGCTTCAATCACATGATTGCACGTGGAAGCGAGATACCAAACCAGTTTATGCTATTGGGAATGGTTTCTATTCCTATTGCACCCTGGTCTTCGAAAACGTACAAAGCCAATGTTCAGGGGATGAGCAAGGAGATCGATGCCATGAAAAGTGAACGGGCTGCTATCCTTAATGAATTACAGGGAATGACAACAAGTATGGCAACGGAGATTAATACGCTCAGCAAGCAGATTGAAAATTATGAGAAGCGGATCACACCTGCTCTCAGAAAAAATTATGAGACATTAATGCTAGCGTATGAAGAGAATAAAGAAGAGCTGCCGATTGTGATCGATGCGTGGGAGACACTCAACATGACACAGATGCAGTATCTGGATACAGTTCAGCGGTATTATGAGGTGGTTGTGAGTTATGAGAAACAGTTGGAGAAGTGAAATTGGAGAATTGAAATTTGAAAGTGGGAAATTGAAATCTGTGCGGAAATGGGAAAATTGAAATTAGTCAGGAAAATGAGCGACGGACGGTTTACTCCATTGGATAGAAAAAGATTCTATAGGTTTAGTCGAGGTTCTTTTGAAGAAACGAAAGCATGGCTTAGGAAGGCGATAAGACGAAAATTATTAAAACAAGAAAGCATAGTGGAGTACAATGAGATTATTCAAGAGCTGGGTCCTAAGTTGAATGCCTTTATAAAATCAACGAAATAAGTTTATGAAGCTGTTCATTTCCAATTTCAAATTTCAAATTTCGGTTATCGCACTTTTTTTGATGACCTGCACCAATCAACCTGGTGGTCACTCAATCGAAGCCCCCAATCAATACACCTGCCCGATGCATCCCTCCGTACTCCAGGATAAACCTGGTGTGTGCCCCATTTGCGGAATGGACTTAGTGAAGAAAGGCCAACCTGGTCAGGAAGTAAAGATCACGGCTGAACTTAACTACCTGTTAAGACCAACCAATGCAATGGTTACTTCCTCGATCAGGATAATCAGGCCCGTTGAGAAAAATTTAGAGGTGAGCGTAAAAGCAAATGGGGTCATCACTTACGATACCCGAAGCAGCACATCCATTCCCATCCGCTTTGCAGGTCGTATTGAAAAGCTTTCTATCAAATATAATTTTCAACCTGTGCGCAAAAACCAGAAGATTCTGGAGATCTATAGTCCTGAATTACTTACCGCACAACGCGACCTCCTTTATCTTTTGACGTCGGACAAAGAAAATACAGCTCTTATTGATGGAGCAAAGAAAAAATTACAACTGCTCGGCATTTCCGATTCGCAGATTGCTCAACTTATCGCAACAGGGAAGGAGTCATATTCATTTGCGGTGTTTAGTCCGGTGAACGGATATATTGTTGAAGAGGCGGCATTATCTCAAATCAATAATGAACTGCTAATACGCGAAGGGATGTACGTGAATGCCGGGCAAACCATTTTCAAAGTGGTGAATACGGATCAGGTTTGGGCGGAGTTTGATGTGTATCAGCGCGATGCGGCTTCCGTAAAAGTGAATGACCCTGTAAGACTATCATTTGATAACACGACTGAAGAAATAGATGCGAAAGTAAATTTTGTTCAACCGTTTTTCAAAGGCGGTGAAAGCTTTGTGAAAGTAAGGAGCTATTTGGCTAACTCTGAAAATAAGTTAAAAATTGGCCAGTTATTGACTGCATCA
>JANYDR010000239.1 GCA_025363495.1 Cyclobacteriaceae bacterium
GTTGGCAAACTCCATGTATAAACATTTGCCAGTCCGGTAAGAACAGATATGGAGTAAAGGTCCGACCCATTACTGCAAAAAGTAGTGGCTCCGCTGATTGATGAAAGTGTTATCGTCGGACTAACGGCACCGTTTAAATTCGATGCGCAATAAGTCATAAAAGAGAATCCATCGTCATTTCCACCGAAATATTGATTACAGGTAGTAGCTGTCACTGCAAGATTTTGAGTATCTGTTGTACATCCATTGGTAGCCACCACTGTGATAGTTCCGCTGGTATTTCCGAATAGACTATTAATGCTACCAGAAGTAAAAGTATTAGACGACGCTGAAATCGCAGCACCTGTTGGTAAGGTCCAAGTATAAGTATTAGCCTGACTTGTAAGAAGAGATACAGAATAGATATCTGATCCATTACTGCAAAAGGTGGAGGATCCAACGATTGGTGAAAGTGTTATAGTTGGACTGACGGTGCCATTTAAATCGAGGGCGCAATAGCTGCCTGATGAAAATCCGTCATTATTGCCACCAAGAAATTGAGTGCAAGCGGTTGTAGTAACCGGAAAAGCTGAAGATGTTGTTGTTGAACATGAATTACTTACCGTAACCGAAATTGATCCACTGGTGCCTGCAAAGTTCACTGAAATCTGACTTGATGACGACGTATTGAGCTGCGCGGTTACCGTGGCCCCAGCGGGTAGGGTCCATGTATAAATGGCGCCGAAACCTGAAGTAACATTAATTGAATAAATATCTGATCCGAACGAGCAAACAGTAGAGGAGCCTGTAATGGTTCCGACTGTCAACGCTGCTGCTCCGGAGCCATTCAAATCTCCACCACAGAAAGTACCCGAAGAGTAACCATCATTCGCACCTCCTGTGAATTGTCCATGGCCACAAAGCCAAACAAAGCAGAACGGAACTGCTAGCAAGATGCGCAAAGGGGTTCTCATGCGGTTACCGTAGCGAACATAATTATTTGTTTATTCTATTTTCTATTAATTAAGGAGCTGTTCTTACACCTCTGCCGCCATTTCTGTTGTCGCGCCCACTCAATCCATTCCAGCCTGTTACATATTGACGATCAGACACCTGCGACCATTGTATAGTATTCCAGGTCCCTCCGGCAAACCCAATGCCTGCGTAATTGATGCATCCATTGACTCCACCGTAAGCAGTATTAGCGGTTGCAGGATTGCCATTGTTATTTATGCCAGGCCAAAAATCAACATCTGCAGCACCAGTGGCATTAAGTGTTCCATTTCCATGTAATCCAGTAAAAGATCTTCCTGCAACAGAGCCCGGGCTTACTACGTCTTCCCAAACATTTCCACTTAGCTCCATAATTCCATAATAACTGGCACCGGCTTGTATGCGTGTGGTGGAACCTGTCGCAAAAATACCAGCACGGAGAGGTCCACTGGTTTGATTGTTATACACAATATTGGCGTTGGCTGTTGTAGAAGTTTCACTATCAGCTCCACCATTACTAATGGCGACTGCGGCAGTTGCTGCCGCGCTGCCCCAGGCAAATTCTGAAATTACAGGTAACATTATCCCTCTGCACGATTTTTCAAATTCGAACTCGCTCATTGGCCGTAGACCAGACCAGTCTAAATATGCTAAGAGATCGGGAGCACTTAGAAAATTACATGCGATATAGCGCCCATCTCCGTTCACTTCGTTAAAGACACCATTATTATTTAGATCGCAGACATATTCTCCTGCGGTAGGTCCCGAGGGTGCAGTTTTGCATTTTATTCCATTTCTATTCTGTGGCGTGGTAATATTACCTGCATTTGCATGAAACCATCCGACTGTCGTTGCGGGAGTTCTTGCCGATTGTTGCGTACCCAGCAGCGTATTCAGGAATTCCGCATACTGCTCCTGGGTTATTTCATACTTCATGCTATAGAATTTTGTATAGCCATTTGGATAACCAGCAGTTAATGAAGCTGTGAAACTTACACTAGTTACTGTATTGAAATCATCTGCTGTAGCCTGTCCGGCATTATTATTGTTTCCAAGTGATCCTGCACCACCACCACCAAGAGTAGATGGTACGTTTGCTGCATTGACAAGAAATTGATTTCCGGCTCCATATGGGCTAGCTTCAAATCTTCCGGCGCCGCCTGCTCCAATAACCCCGTCACCAAGATAAAAATTAGTGGATCCCGGTACATAAACCATTTCAATCGCAAATACTTTAATAGTCACGGAGCAAGCATCCAATACTCCATCGAGTCCATAATTCCACCGCAGTTGAACATTTGGAAAGTTATTGGAACCTGAGCCAACAGCATTGCGATAGATAAAAACTCCAGACGCAGTACCAACTCCATTGGTACCATCAATCGTTGCTCCGGCAGGTGCCGTTTGACCAAGGGCAGAGCTTAATGTGGCATGTTTCCATGTAGCAGAGGGAGTACACGTTCCTCCACCTGTTATCTGGTATTTTACAAAAATCCAGGCCGCATCCCAGTTGGCAGGATTGGGTGCAACTCTCCAGGAGTTGTCCCATGTAAGATTGAATTGGACAAACGTAAAATTCGCGGAATTATTCAATCCAGCGGAGGTGTTTTGACCTACCAGGGTTACGTTTGATACAAGGATGTTGTTACCGAAGGAAAGGCCGACCATGATAAGCCCAAATAAGGTAAGTAGTGTCTTCTTCATAAAATATTGACTGTTTGTGTAATTTTAGTGCATTAATAGGGTAATTCTCAATTTCAGATATACTTTATCATGGAAAGATACAGATAGTAATCGGACAATGGCAAAAAAGAAATCGCAATGGGTAACTATTGGAAAGCGTAAAATCGAATTATCCAACCTTGATAAAGTTCTATTTCCTGAAGATGGCATCCTGAAAGCGGAGATCATTGAGTATTATTTAAACATTGCTCCCACACTTCTCAATCATGTGAAGGGACGTGCTCTCACCTTGATCCGTTTCCCCGATGGAATTCATGGAGAAATGTTCTACCAGAAGAACCGTCCCGAGTGGGCACCTGACTGGATTGAATTTGCTACCCTTGGTAAGGAAAAGAAAGATTACATCATTGCTACTGAACCAGCAACACTCGTTTGGCTTGCCAATCTTGCATCGCTTGAGCTTCATCAGTTACACAGTCGTAAACCGAATTTTGAGAATCCCGATTACATGGTGTTTGATCTCGATCCACCTGAGGGATATGATTTCAAAAAGATTATACCTATTGCGCTTGGATTGAAAGAGTTGATAGAAAGTTTTGGATACACTGCATTTGTAAAAACAACTGGCGGCAAGGGAATTCATATTTGTTGCCCGCTTGAACCAAAATGGGATTTCCACACGGTGTTTGAAGCAGCGCAACTTATTGCTCAGCCATTTGTTGATCGCAATCCTAATGACACAACCCTGCATATAAAAAAGGAGGCACGTAAAGGCCGAGTGCTTATCGATATTTATCGGATACGATCGGGACAAAGTATAGTATCGCCGTACAGTTTACGCGGTCGGGTTGGAGCTCCAGTGTCAATGCCACTAACATGGGATGAATTGGTAAAATTGAATAAACCGGTGGAACACAATATGCGAACTGCTCTTGATAAAGTGTTAAGAGATGGCGATGCATGGGAAGGGATTGGTGCTTACTCGGTGGAACTACATACCCATCGAAAGAA
>JANYDR010000244.1 GCA_025363495.1 Cyclobacteriaceae bacterium
AAAATTCCTTTTCACGTAAACTTTGAAGAAGTGAACCTGCGTTTTTATGTGCGTTATAATGATAATTCCACCTGGAAGCGGGGCACTGTATTTATTAAAGAGATTGTACCAAAACCGGCCATCAGTTTTATCGCCAATACCATTTATCATGAAAAATACTGCACCAAAAGGATGCGCCATTTTTTACAGGAGCGTGAAAATGAAATTAAGCTTGGTTACCACTGGAAACATCATGATCATTGGAACCGGCTGGAAGCAACCACTGCAACCATGGCCCTTCCGATGCAGCCGGGCAGCGAGGAGGAATTTATAGCGGAGCATTACTGGGGCTACTCGAGGTTCAATGAAAGCACAACATTTGAATATGCGGTACAGCACCCGGCCTGGAAGGTGTATGCCGTAAAAGAATATTTAATTGACTGCGATTTCGCCGGCTTGTATGGTGAACCTTTTTCCATGCTGCAAACGGCAGTACCCCACTCGGTTTTCATGGCGCAGGGTTCTCCCATAAAAGTTTTGAAGAAACGAAAATTATGAACTGCCTAAGGCTTTCAGTATCTTCTTCGCCCTGTTCTTAAAACCGGCCGTCTGGTGTGGAAGCTGGTCTTCGATCATTAATTTCAGCTCGGGTATGATCGCGGGATATTGATGCGATAAATTGGCCAGTACGGTCATTGAAAATACTCTTATGGCAATTGGCTCTTTCGGATTAGAGAGGAATTCAAAGCAGATAGTAGCGACAGTTCCCTGGAGCGACTTTGGAACATCAATGAACTGCAGAAGCCGTACTACATTTCGTTTGACCGAATGATGAATACCCTGAGTTTCGAGTTTTTTAATGATTTGTTTGAGGTGCGGTTTGATTAAGTCCGGATGGTTCTTAATACAGTCGCCCATAGGCCAGACGGCTCGCTGAGTTATACGATATGGCCCCTTAAGAAACACTTCAACCAATTCTTTAAAGCGCGTCGGATTTTTGCCCACATATCCAGAAACCCGGTCGCTCATAGCCTTTGTGTGCTCCTTTAAAACAGGTTCTATAATATTCATTATCAATAATTTACTTTAATGAAGAGTATATAACATGTTGATAATTAGGATATATACGATTGTATTTATAACTTAGTCTTCTAATTAAACGATTAGTGTCATGCTTATACTTTTTACGATCGTTACTTTCTTACTTTTTCAGCTAGGCCATTGCTTCCTGTGTTTCTACCTTTCAGACTCCAGAAAACGACATCGCAGGTTGATCAACGAAGGCTTGCGGTCAATTTTTTAATCCAAATACTGTAGTAATTTCCTCCGTTACACGCCTTGGGCGTCCGGTTAGGGCATCCAGCAAACACCATGATGTGATTGCCGATGCAAGTGCCTTGTTGTCACTCTTGCGACGGATAGAGACAAAACGCCTTTGCCGTGGACCTTCGGGAGCGTCGATCCATGTTGACGCTTCAATTGTATCACTTGGTAATGCAGGAGAGTGATAATCTATTTCATGGCGCAGCACCACCCACTTGTAATTGCTGATCAATTCTTTTGATCCAAGAGTAATCCAGTGGGCAAAAGCAACCTCTTGCACCCATCGCAGGTAGATTACATTGTTGACGTGATTTTGTTCGTCGATGTCTTCAGTTAAGACGGGTATGCTTAATCTGAATACACCACGATCGTTGGGAATTTCAAGGGGCAAGGGATTGTGATTTAATTTGAAACTGGAAATTGGAAATTTGAGGCTGAAGTATGTAAGTCGTTCGAAGCCAATATATCAAGCTTTGGCGCGAATTTCCAATTTGAAGTTTCCAATTTTCAATTCCCAAGTTTCTCCACACTCACCGCACCTTTCTCGCCGCTGCCATAAATTTCACCTTCACCATTTTCCTGAACCAGGTGGGGGCAAGTCGTTTCAATCTCCATTGTTTCCTGGCAGGTTCAGGCAGGATAATATAAAGTTCTCCTTTTCCCGCACGTTGCAGTATTTCTGTTGCTACTTCTTTGGCTTCAAGTTTCGAGTGATCGATAAAGAACTGGGTCGTTTTTTTTACCAGTTCCCCGCCTCTCATTCCCTGGGCAATGTTTGTTTTGAAATAAGCGGGTTGCAAACAGGAGACTTTGACGTTGTAATCCATGAGTTCACCATAAAGTGTTTCGCTTATTGCTACGACTGCAGCCTTTGTCATGTTATATGCACCCATAGTTGGTGCACAACTGATTGCTGCAAGGCTTGCAGTATTTAGTATGTGTCCGGACTTCTGTTTTTTGAAAGTTGGGATGAAGAAATGGCATCCGTATATGACACTGAATTGATTGACTCGCGTCATCCATTCCCAGTTGTCGAGAGAGTATTCTTCAAATGCTCCGCCATCACCCACACCGGCGTTATTGAAAAGCAAGTCAATGCCACCGGCTTTCGCTAAAAATTCTTTAGCCACTTGCTGATACTGTACCCGATCGGAAACATCCAATTGAAACGAGATTATTTTCCCACCAAGTGCCTCAAATTCTTTTGCGGCAATGGCAAGTTGATCATAGTTGATGTCGGCAATTCCAAGCGTCCAGCCGTCTTGAGCGAGTTCAATGGCAAAAGCTTTTCCGAGACCAGAAGCTGCGCCAGTAATGAAAGCGCGTTTGTTTGGGTGTTGTTGAGTAAGGAGGTATTTCATAAAAAAACTTTAGCTGGAATTGTTTCACGCAAAGGCCGCTAAGCTAATGCGCAAAGTACGCAAAGAATAAGCTTGGCGCTCTTTGCATGTATTCTTTTTGCGCACTTTGCGAGAAACTGTTTTTATTCAAAGCGAGTTTAGTTCAATCGCTTTCTCTCCACGTTTACCCAGATCTTTTATTACATGAATGAGCTGTCCGAATCGTGGATCTTTTGAATGGCCCTGTTTCCATCGTGCATAGATCTGCTGCGCTATCACGGCGTTTTTATATAATCCGAAAACATAATAGAAAACGGGATGGTTGATTATTCGCTCGCTCTTTTCTGAATAACGATCTACCACTTCCTTCCGGGTAAGATTTCCAGGAAGCCATGAGATGTTAAATACTTTTGCAAGGTCGCCATCACCTTCTTCAGCCCAGTAAGCGAGCGATGCTCCTAGTTCCATACCCGGATCACCAACAGTAGCCATCTCCCAATCCAATACACCCACAATTTCTGAAAGGTTATCAGTATTATGAACAATGTTATCGTATTTATAATCATTATGCAGGAGCGTTGGTGCAGAGTCCTGAGGTTGGTATCGATTAAGCCAGGTACTTACATTTTCCATCGCATCGATCTTGTCGGTCTGTGCCGTTTCATATCTTTTTGTCCAACCCTCTACCTGACGTTGCACATAGCCTTCAGGTTTCCCTAATTGCCGAAGCCCGGTTTTGTCAATATCAATTGCATGTAGTGTGACAAGATTATCGACTAATGATTCAGAAATTCTCTTCATTTCAGCTGGATCTAACCGAATCTCTTTTACAGAAGCTGGCCGTAAGATCACGCCCTTGATCCGCTGCATAATGTAAAACGGGGCGCCAATTATATTGACGTCTTCACAATGAATGATTGGCGTTGGTATTTTTGAATAATGACTTTTCAACAAGGAAAGAACATTGAACTCCCGTCCCATGTCGTGTGCGGATTTAATAGATGCACCAACCGGCGGTCGGCGTAAAACATATTCATTTGTGTCGGTCTGAAGAAGGTAAGTAAGATTAGAATAGCCGCCTGGAAATTGTTGTTGACCCTTAATAACGCCAATAGAAGAGTTTAACTTAAGATAGGTATTCAGTGCTTCGAGATTGATCTCTTCGCCCTGTCTGACAGAAACAGCATGATCGGTTGTAATCATGATCGTTTTTTCTTCTTTATGTCAAGGCCGTATTCCTTTAAGATGCTCAATGCAAGACTTTGCTTGTGCACTTCGTCTGCGCCATCCCAAATCCGTGCGCCGCGTTCATGCTGATACATCGTTGCCAGCATAGTGCCGTCTGACAAGCCCATCGCTCCGTAGACCTGGATAGCGCGATCAAGAACTCTTAGAACCATGTTCGCTGCATGAAATTTGATTCCGGAAATCTGATTCCTGGCGGCGGCTGCACCATCTGAATCAATATTTGCAGCAGTTCGTAACACAAGAAGACGTGCCGCATCAATTTCAACACGACTCTCGGCAATGAATCCTTGTATAAATTGTTTCTCACCGAGGGCAACGCCTTCTTCTATTTCCCGTGAAGCGGCCCTCTGACACATAAGGTCAAGTGATTTTTCCGCAATACCAATCCATCGCATGCAATGATGAAT
>JANYDR010000253.1 GCA_025363495.1 Cyclobacteriaceae bacterium
TTCTTTCGAAGCTTTTACAAGGTCTTCCAATGGAATGCTTGAGTAACACCATTGGCACACCGAGTGATTGATATTATTTTTTAAATCGTCAGGAAGAATATTCATGCCTTTTGCGATTCGAGGTAATCCCACTGAACTCACGGCTCCCACCGCGATTGTCCTGATTGCTTGTTTACGATTCATAGTTCAATTTACCAATGATTAAATCATTCCACCAATTCGATCATATTATTGTGAACAATGTCACTTACCAACTCTTTGCCTACTGCCCTTGCCTACTGCTTACTTTCAGTCTCATCTCTATAAATCACCCCATCCTTCATCACAAACTTTACTTTTCTTAGATCGGAAAGATTCTTCAAAGGATCTCCCTCAATCGCCATAAGATCTGCCTTCCATCCCGGCCTTATCGCTCCGATTTCATTTTCCATATGGAGAGCTTTTGCATTGACAGTAGTGGCTGCTTTCAAAATGTCAATCGCTTTCATTCCACCATACTCTGCCATAAGTTCCATTTCAAGGACATTCTCTCCGTGAGGAAAAACTCCTACATCACCGCCCATGCCAATCGTTACACCGGACTTTACTGCGATTGAAAAACTTTTCTTTTTCTGTTTTACAGTTGGAGTATCTTCTTCCTTACCTTTTTTCCATCCGCGATATCGCTGGGTTGCATCAACTGCTCCTATGGTTGGGAAATAAGTAACCTTATGTTCCTTCATCAGTTGTGCAATTTCTTCATCGAGAAAGTCCCCATGTTCAATGGTCTCTGCGCCTGCCAGTATCGCGCGACGAATAGCTTCTTTACTTTTAGCATGACTGACAAAATATCTTCCGCTGCTACGTGCAACTTCATTGACAACTTTTAGTTCATCGAGGGTAAATGAAGGCTGATCTTCTCCCTTAGGTCCCCATCTGTAATCCGCATATATTTTTATAAAGTCAGCTCCTTTGCCAATCTGATCCCGCACTACGCGAATAAGATTATCACCATCAGCGGGTTCAGCACCGAGCATGATTTCCATATCTGTATCATAACCCTTGGGACCGTAAGACCCGGTAGTGACAATTGCCCGGCCTGCCACAAGCATCCTTGGACCAGGAATAACTCCTTCATTGATGGCTCGTTTCAGCGCAACATCCGAGTAGCCGGCCCCTTCCGTTCCAAGGTCCCGAACCGTCGTAAAACCTGCAAAAAGCGTGTTTTTAGCATGAACTGTGGCCCGTGCGGTCCTGTAGGAATCCGATTCCTTCAGCACCTGTACGTCCCAGTCGGTAATGTTATAAGGGTATAAAAGCAGATGGGAATGTCCTTCAATAAGTCCTGGCAAAAGAGTGACGCCGGGCATTGAAATGACCTGAGTTTCCTTAGATGCTTTAATGGATTCCTTAGTTCCTGTCGAAGTAATTTTATCACCTTCTATTAACACTACCCAGCCGTCATGCATCTCCACTCCGTCGAAGACACGATCAGGTTGTAAAAGATAGGATGACTTTTGTTGTGCGTTTGCATATGAAACGCAAAGCAGCAAAATGAAAGAGAGGTATCGCATGAGTCGATCTTTGAGAATGAAGATAGTGATGCTTAGTATTTATTCAAAGTAAATAAACTCACGTTTTATTAGCATCTACAAATACAGTGAATCGTAATCAATGTCACTGATTACCGGTTACGGAATACTGATCACCTATTAACTGATGCGGAAAAAATTACTCTTTAACAGGTTGACCTTCTGAGGTACTCTCAACCGAATCCTTAATCGTCACCCAAAAATTATTATAACCTTCTCCCAGTTGTATTTCCAAACCGCCATTGGCGAGCATTTCCAGAATTGCCAAAAAGTTAAAGACCAATGCAACACGGGTTGGAGTGAGTTCCAGCATTTCTGTAAAAGACATCTGGCGTCTCCGTGTCAGCTCATTAAGGATATATTCTTTTTGACCTTCTACTGTATAAGGATATTGTACTACCTGGTGAACAGGACGGTTCTTTTCTTCATCAAAACGTTTAATCACTTTCTCAAAAACCTGCATCAGTTTGTACAGATCCACATCCTGAAGTTCAGCTTCAACATTCACGCTTGCCGCCAGTGATTTTAGTTCCTTCATGATATTTCCGCGCTTTTCCTTTTGAAGCTCGTCACCTTCCATCTTTTGGAAGGAATCTATCACGGATTTGTACTTTTTGTACTCAAGTAAGTGTTTTATCAGCTCTTCCCGGGGATCGATTTCATTGCCCTGCTCATCCAATTGCGGCCTTGGAAGCAGCATTTTTGACTTAATCCGCATGAGGGTAGCTGCCACCAGAATAAACTCGCTTGCCAGCTCTACATTCAGGCTTTCAAGGTGGTGGAGGTAGTCAAGAAAATCGTTGGTAATCTTTGAGATAGGTATATCATATATATCCAGTTCATCCCGCTCGATAAAAAAAAGTAGCAGATCGAAGGGACCTTTAAACAGGGGAAGTTTTACTTCAAAAGTTTCTTGTGTCATGATTGGGCACCGCATGTCGCCGTAGCTTTAGCGGAGGCGCAAAATTATTCAAATACCCGACAAAACCGGAATGAAATTCAAATCCGTAAATTTGAGTGAAATTTGATCTTAAATCAGCCTAAACAGTTACCTTAAACCGTTGTTTGAGGATTATTACGAGTTAACAGACTATGCTTATCACTCCTGGTAAACTTTTAGCCCAAATCAATAGTCCCACAGACCTCAAGAAACTGAACCAAGCCCAATTGGTTCAGCTTTGTCAGGAATTAAGACAATTCATTATTGATAATGTCTCAATCTATGGTGGGCATTTCGGTGCGAGCCTTGGTGTAACGGAATTAACAGTCGCACTGCATTATGTTTTCAATGCACCTTATGATCAGATTGTTTGGGATGTAGGTCATCAGGCATATGGCCATAAAATTCTCACCGGTCGTAAAGAAGCATTTCATACCAATCGTATTTATAAAGGCATCTCAGGTTTCCCAAAAAGAAATGAAAGTGTATACGACGCCTTTGGTGTTGGACATTCATCAACATCAGTGTCAGCGGCATTGGGAATGGCCGCTGCATCCAAATATCTTAAGCTGGAAGATAAGCAGCATGTTGCAGTCATTGGTGATGGCGCCTTGACGGGTGGAATTGCATTTGAAGGGTTGAACAACGCTGGCGTATCAGATGCAAATCTTCTGATTATTCTCAATGACAATTGCATGTCAATTGATCCAAACGTTGGGGCATTAAAAGATTACCTGACGGATATCACAACTTCTAAAACCTATAATCGGTTCAAAGATGATGTCTGGAATTTATTGGGTAAGTTTTCGAAGTTTGGTAAGAGCGCTCAGGAAATTGCGTCAAAGGTTGATACAGCAATTAAAGCTGCGCTGCTTAGTCAGAGTAACTTATTTGAGTCATTGAATCTCCGCTATTTCGGTCCCGTGGATGGACACGACGTAGACCACCTTGTAGCAGTTCTTAATGACCTTAAAAATATAAAAGGCCCAAAGATCCTTCATTGCGTGACAGTGAAGGGAAAGGGCTATTTACCAGCTGAAAACGGCAATAAAACCACCTGGCATTCTCCCGGTACTTTTGACAAGATCACTGGGGAAATACATAAAAAGGTTTACGAAAACCCGCAGCCTCCTAAATATCAGGATGTATTTGGAAATACCCTGGTGGAGTTGGCCAAGGTCAATGACAAAATCATCGGCATTACACCCGCGATGCCGTCAGGTTCATCTCTTAACATTATGATGAAAGAAATGCCTGATCGTGCATTCGATGTGGGCATTGCCGAGCAGCATGCTGTTACCTTTTCCGCCGGGCTTGCAACACAGGGACTGATTCCATTCTGCAACATTTATAGTTCGTTCATGCAGCGTGCTTATGACCAGGTAGTGCATGATGTTTGTATTCAAAATCTACCGGTAAACTTTTGTCTTGACAGGGCAGGCTTTGCAGGGTCTGATGGACCGACGCATCATGGAGCATATGACCTTGCCTTCTTCCGTTGCCTTCCAAATATGATTGTGTCAGCGCCGATGAACGAGTCAGAGTTGCGCAATCTTATGTATACTGCGCAGCTTCCCCGAAATGAGAAATCATTTTCCATTCGTTATCCAAGAGGACAGGGAGTGCTTCAGGAGTGGCGTACCCCATTTGAGAAAATAGAAATTGGCACGGGTAGAAAAATACGTGACGGTGAAGAGTTGGCGATTCTAACCATCGGGCATATAGGAAACTATGCTGTGGAGGTGTGTGAAAAACTTGAACTTCAGGGAATCCATGTTGCTCATTATGATATGAGATTCGTTAAGCCACTCGATGAAAAACTGCTCCACGAAATTTTTTCCAAGTACAAAAAAATCATCACCATAGAAGATGGATGTATTCAGGGAGGATTCGGCAGCGCAGTACTTGAGTTTATGGCTGATAATTCCTACTTAGCAGAGATTCGCCGGCTTGGAATACCAGATGATGTGATTGAGCATGGTGAACAGCTTGAACTTCACAATGAATGTGGCTTTGGACCAACAGGTATTCAGCAGGCCGTAATATCGATGCTGGAGCCTGTTTCGAAAATGGCTTAGAATGTCTCCACTTTTTTTTCAGGAACAAGGAAGCGGCCCACCGGTAGTATTTATTCATGGGTTTTGTGAAACGCACGAAATCTGGAAAGATTTTATAAAGCCATTTGTAGCTTCTTATCGCGTCATCAGAATGGACCTTCCGGGCTTTGGCAGTTCCGAATTATTACCAACTCCATTTACCATTGATGAAGTTGGCGAGTCAGTAGCTCAAACATTGAATCAACTTAGAATTGATCAGGCCCATGTTATTGGTCACTCATTGGGAGGATATGTTGCTCTTGCTTTGTTGGAAAATCATCCCATGCTTATAAAGGGGCTTACATTGTTTCATTCATCCGCCTTTGCCGACTCTAAGGAAAAAAAAGAAAATCGTAACAAGATTATAGAATCAGTCAGTAAATATGGGACACAGCCATTTATTGATACGTTTGTTCCAGGCCTGTTCTTTAACAAAATGAATTCAGCAATTCCACAGGTTTATAAGATAGCGTCACAATCTGGTAAAGACTGCATAATAAATTATACGATTGCGATGCGTGATCGACCCGACCGGCAGAAATTGTGGACAAAAAATGAAATTTCTAAGTTACTTATTGCCGGGATTGAGGATACATCCATTCCCATTCATATTTCGCGTGAATTAGCGGAAATTGGAAGGAATTTGAAGTTCAATGAGTTGGAGAAAACGGGCCATATGGGCTTTTTTGAGGCCGAAAAGGAATGCCAGTTGGCTATTACGAGATTTACCGATGAATTATTTTCCAATAATTAGATTAAATTTTCGCTTGCATTGGAATTTTTCACGTAATCACGCTAAATTGGTGATTCAATTGGCCTCTGTAAGAAATAGGCAGGAATTGAAGTAATTGAGAGAGTTTTTATATTTGTTCTGATTATAAACTGAAAACACTAAAACACCATGGCTGAAGCTGTAAGTCGTTACGCATCCTGGAATGAAATGGCCCATAACCTTGCCTATGTGTGCTGGGCGCTCGGCATTTTAATTGTGCTGGGATACCTTGTCAGGTTATCCACGGTCCCTGACAGTAAAGACAAATACGACTTCATCAATAGGTATGAGGTTAATTTTCTTTGGTATGGAAGTCTTGTATTGATCCTTGGAGCTTGTTTCTTTTTTAATGGAAACATCGTTGAGCTCACAGTTATCCACCTTTTCGTACGTGGATTCCTTACTGCAATGCTTGGAATTATTGCAGCACTAATCGTGCAGAACCTGTTGAAATTCTATTATCCCTTCTTTATTGAGAAGCGTCTTAAAGTTCTTCGCTACAGGCCAAGAATTTCTCCAAAAACAGGTAAGCCAATGAAATTGCTGAGTGAAGAAGAGGAAGACGTTCACCTCGATGAAGGTATGCAGGCTGAAGAGAATCTTTATTCAGTTGACTACGACGTTTGGAAAGACGAAGAAACAGGATTCATCAAGATTGAAAAATACGCTGGTCACCTCCACGCTATTCAGTGTCCTGAGTGTAACTACCAGACATTTAAAGTAATGCGCGAGGAAATTATCAAGCAGCCTACTGAACTTGAAGAAGGTGAATTAATCAAGCATTATCAGTGCAGCTATTGCGGCTATAAAGCCCGTAAGAATGTCGTGTTGAAACAACAGGTCAAGACTCCGGAAGCAGCTACTGCTACACCAGCCTAATCCTAATAAGTTATAATTTGAAAGCTCCCTCTGATTTAGAGGGAGCTTTTTGTTTTTAGACTTCTTTTATAAGAGTGATTAAGACAGAGAGAGCTTTATCTGATCGGCATAAAAATTCATCCTACTGTGACGTGTGTCCAGGGGAATAATTTTTTCAATGAGATCTTTCTTATGATTGTAGAAGACTTCGAGATAGAAATTTCCCAACAGGTAAAGATTCACCTTGTATCCATAATAGCGAATACTCATAACGCAAGAGCCATGCTCATATAACAATCCGATTTGTTTATGGAGTGAATGAAGCCGGAAGTCGTTATAAGTAATCACAAACTAAATTTATCAAAAAGTATTTCGATGATCAATGATTGATCAGCTTAACTTGAGAGGATTTTTTTGTCGACTTTGGGTCTTATAACCTCTTCCATTTCAGCGTCGCCTGGATACACTCAATATATTCAACCAAGGCCTGTCGTCCTGAGGCTATAGCGTCATAGCAAAAAGCCCTGACCCATATAAATTGGGTTTATAATGATGAATTACCAGAAATGGAAGGTTAAAATGAATGTTTGCAAAATCCTTGGCCCTACCTACCTTTGCATCCCAATACGGTGGATGTAGTTCAGCTGGTTAGAACATCAGATTGTGATTCTGAGGGTCGTGGGTTCGAACCCCATCATTCACCCAGGCATAAGGCCCCAAATTTAGATTTGGGGCCACAATGGCCGAAGCCGTGGGTTAGTTAAATGATCAACGATTAAAAGAGAGCCTTTTCCCTCTTCCGCCTTCATTCAAATTACCATTTTCATAAGCTAGCCTTCCAGAAACAAACGTATGAGTAATCTGCGATTGAAAAGTTTGCTCTTCAAACGGTGACCATCCGCACTTCGCTAAAATATTTTTCTTTTCAACTGCCCACCGACGATTAAGATCTGCGAGAATAATATCAGCAAAATAGCCTTCGCGTATAAAACCACGGTCTTCAATCCGAAAAAGAATAGCAGGATTATGACTCATCTTCTCAACGATCCGCTCCAGCGAAATTTTCCCCTGATGATAAAATTCAAGCATGGCAACTACACTGTGCTGAACCAAAGGTCCGCCGGACGGAGTTCTGAAATAGGTGTTTTGCTTTTCTTCCAACGTATGTGGCGCATGATCTGTAGCAATCACATCGATATGATTATCGAGCACAGCATTAAGAATAGCTTGCTGGTCCTGCTTTGTCTTAATGGCGGGATTCCATTTTATTTTTGTTCCAAGTCGTGCGTAGTCGGAGTCATTAAACCAGAGATGATGAATACATGCTTCGGCGGTGACCTTCTTTTTTTCAAGCGGAAGTATATTATCAAATAGTGCAACCTCACGGGCTGTTGAAATGTGTAGTATATGAAGCCGGGTTCCGTGTTTTTTAGCAAGGCCCACGGCAAAAGAAGAGGATTTGTAACATCCTTCTTCACTTCTGATGAGAGGATGATATTCAATCGGAATATCCTCGCCGTATTTTTTTCTAAACTCTTCTGTATTTTTTCTAATAGTTGGCTCATCTTCACAATGACTTGCAATGAGCCCGGGAAATTTTGAAAAGAAGCCTTCCAGTATAATTGGATCATCCACCAGAAGATTCCCGGTAGAAGAACCCATGAAGATTTTAAGACCGCACACTTTCTTAAGATCGGTCTTCAGCACTTCCTCTATATTATCATTCGAGGCTCCTATATAAAAGGAATAGTTTGCCAGCGAATCGCGTGATGCAATTGAATATTTTTCTTCCAGAAGAGCTTGAGTAAATGTTGGAGGAACCGTGTTGGGCATCTCCATAAAACTTGTAATGCCGCCAGCCACTGCTGCCCTGGATTCAGTGTAGATATTTCCCTTATGAGTAAGACCTGGCTCCCGAAAATGGACCTGATCGTCAATAGCACCTGGAAGGAGATGCTGACCCTTCGCATCAATAATAGTAGCATCTTTTTCAGACAGATGAGAACCAAGTTTTTCAATCCGCTCATTCCGGATCAAAACGTCACTTTCGACGACCTTACCTTCGTTTACTATCTTCGCGTTGACAATGAGGGTATTCATTCGTTGGTAAAGATAAATCCATTTGTTTTGGAAGATGTAAATAATTCATGGGAGAGCTTAAAACTTAACCCTCAGTTACTGAAGGCAGTGGCAGAAGCGGGCTTTCAAAACCCTACGGAGATCCAGCAAATGGTCATTCCGCTCGCTCTTGGCGGCCAGGCAGTGATTGGGATCGCCCAAACCGGGACAGGTAAAACGGCGGCCTACCTGTTGCCCGTATTAAAAAAAATAAATTTTGCACAAGGCAAAGAGGCCCGGGCACTAGTACTGGCACCTACAAAGGAATTAGTTGTTCAGATCGCAGAGCATGCCAGAGCCTTGGCCAAATACACTGACCTGCGGATTGGAGTTTTATACGGTGGTGTTGGTCCCAAGACACAAATTGAAGTGTTGCAGGCAGGTGTTGATTTATTGATCGCGACTCCTGGTCGATTCATGGAAATTTATTTTCGAAATGAAATTCCCGTCAAGCAAATCAAAACACTCGTATTGGATGAAGCAGATCGCATGTTGGATATGGGATTCATGCATCAATTGAGAAAAATTTTTGAAGTAATTCCATCGAAACGACAAAACCTTCTTTTCTCAGCCACCTTTCCCGCAAAGGTTGAAAAGCTATCCCAGGAATTTTTAGAATTTCCTATAAAAGTGGAAGCATCTCCGCTTGTAATGGCAGCCCAGCAGGTTGAACAGGAATTATTTTACGTACCCAATCTTAAAACGAAAATTCACTTACTGGAATATCTGTTGCGGGATAAAACAGAATTTAACCGTGTAATGATTTTTACCCGCACAAAAGATTCGGCAAACGATGTGTTTAAATTCCTTGACAGGAAACAAATGGGACCAGTACGTGTCATTCATTCCAACAAAGGTCAGAACAGCCGCATTAATGCAATGAATGAATTCAAGGAAGGCGGATTGAGAATACTCGTTACCACGGATGTTGCATCACGGGGAATTGATGTGACGAATGTATCACATGTTATTAATTTTGAAGTGCCGATGCAGTATGAGGACTACATTCATCGTATCGGTAGAACTGGCAGAGCCTTTCAAACGGGTAAAGCAATTACGTTCGTGAATGAGGCAGAGCGCTACCATATTCAGAAGATCGAAGAGTTAATGCGGGAAAAAATAGGACATAGAAAATTACCGGACGGAGTGGAGGTTGATCCAACTCCGTTAGCAGAAGCTCAGAAAATTGCTAAAGAAATTGACAGGCAGAAGCGTTATGAAGATCCGGAGTTCAGGGGAGCGTTTCATGAGCGTAAACGCAAATAATTTATTGATGAGCTAAAACGGTTATTCGTTGATGGAATTTTCAAAATAAATGAGGCGCCTCGATTATTCAGCGCCTCATCAATGAATCATCAAATGATCGAATCAACGAATTAATTATCCATTCATAGAGATCAAAAACTCCGAATTATTTCTAGTTCCCTTCATCTTGCTCTGCAGAAACTCCATTGCTTCTATTGAATTCATATCGCTCATATACTTGCGAAGTATCCAAACCCGGGCGAGTTCATCTTCTTTCATCAACAGATCTTCGCGACGTGTTCCGGAAGCAGGCACATCAATAGAAGGATAAATGCGCTTATTGGAAAGTTTTCTATCAAGCACCAATTCCATATTTCCAGTTCCCTTGAACTCTTCAAAGATAACTTCGTCCATCTTTGATCCTGTATCGATAAGGGCAGTGGCGATGATGGTGAGTGAGCCTCCATTTTCAATTTTGCGGGCTGCGCCGAAGAAACGTTTTGGCTTGTGGAGCGCATTGGCATCCACACCACCGGAAAGTATTTTCCCTGATGATGGCACTACCGTATTATAGGCACGGGCCAAACGTGTAAGAGAATCTAAAAGAATAACCACATCGTGACCGCACTCGGTCATACGTTTAGCTTTTTCTAAAACAATGCTGGCAATCTTCACGTGACGATCAGCTTGTTCGTCGAATGTGGAGGCAATAACTTCAGCGCGCACACTGCGGGCCATGTCGGTTACTTCTTCAGGACGCTCATCGATCAGTAAAACAATCAGATATACTTCAGGATGATTTTCCGCAATAGCATTTGCAATTTGTTTCAACAAGACTGTTTTACCGGTCTTTGGCTGAGCGACAATCATACCGCGTTGGCCTTTTCCAATGGGGGCAAACAGATCAAGAATACGCGTTGACATATTGTCGGGCGTAGTGCTCAGTTTCAATTTTTCGTTTGGAAACAGTGGAGTGAGATATTCGAAAGCAACACGGTCGCGAATTTCTTCCGTTGTCTTGCCGTTTACGTTATCTACTTTGAGAAGCGCAAAATACTTTTCGCCTTCTTTTGGAGGACGTATTTGTCCGCGTACGGTATCGCCGGTTTTTAAGCCGAGCAATTTTATTTGTGAAGGTGATACATAGATATCATCCGGACTTGCGAGGTAATTATAATCCGACGAGCGGAGAAATCCATAACCATCCTGCATTAACTCTAAAACACCTTCATTGGTGATAGCACCATCAAAATCTTTGATGTTAAGAATTCTGGCTTGTTGCTGACGGTCTTGTTGAAATTCGCGGGGAGGTGCGTCGTTGGAATTATTGGGAGGCTGCTGAGGAGGTTGTTGCTGCTGTGGCAGAGCTTCTTCAAACTTCGGCTGAGGTTCCTCAAACCGCTGGGCCCTTTGCTCATTCTCCACTTCTACTGGTTGGGATTCAACAGGAGCAGCTTCCTTTTTTGAAGGCGCTGCTGGAGGAGCAACGTTTTCCCGCCTTCTGGGCCTCATTTTGCGATCGGCATCATCATTTTGCTTTTTGGCCGGGGCCGCATCTTCTTTCAATGCCTGTTGATCAAGGATTTTGTAAACGAGGTCTTGCTTGGCAAGCTTCTTGGCGTTTTTTACGCCCATTTTTTCCCCGATGTCCTTTAATTCAGACAGGAGCATGACATTTAAGTCGTCAATAGTATACATGAGATTAAAAAAAAGTAGTTGGTATGTTGATTATAAGTAAGTGAAGAGTCACGCTAAGAAACCGGATGAATTCCGAGACTAAAATTGAGTTTCAATAAGAAAGAACAGTAAAAGGTTGAATTTATCTATCGGGAACGGCTGTGGGAGCCTGATTGACAGTGCAAGTATAGGTCAAAATGGAATATTATCAAATTCGGCGCTGAAAATTATACCTGACAAATGGTGTACGAGCGATAAACAGGCAGGTTTCTATGAAGAAGGTTGTAATTTTGTCGACTAAAAGAATACGTACATGTTGCAAATCAATGTCATCCGGGAGAATATGGAGAAAGTCCTTGCCGGATTGAAGAAAAGGAATTTTAAAGATGCGGAAAACCTGATTAATGAGGTTGTAGAAACAGACAAGTTGCGTAAGGACACGCAAAAGAAAGCAGATGATTTAAAAGCAAAGTCAAATACTGACTCAAAAAAAATCGGGGAATTAATAAAAGCAGGGAAGACGGGAGAAGTAAATGATCTGAAGAGTCAGGTAGCCGCCGACAGGCAGAATATTAAATCCTGGGAAGAAAGTCTTGTTGAATATGAAAGGAAATTAGAAGAGCTGCTTTATAAAATTCCTAACGTGCCTGCTGAAAAAGTACCTGCTGGCAAAGGGGCTGAGGATAACTTTACCGTATATGAATACGGTTCATTGCCTTCATTGCCCACAGATGCACAGCCACATTGGGAACTCATTAAGAAGTATGACATTATTGATTTTGACCTTGGAAATAAAATAGCGGGCGCGGGTTTTCCTGTTTATAAAAACAAAGGCGCGAAGCTTCAGCGTGCATTGATCAATTTCTTTCTGGATGAAGCATCCAAACAAGGTTATGCAGAAGTTCAACCACCCATCGTAGTAAACAAAGCGAGTGGCTATGGTACAGGTCAGCTTCCCGACAAGGAAGGGCAGATGTACTTTATTACGGAGGATGAGCTTTATCTTATTCCAACGGCAGAGGTACCAATCACTAATCTTTATAGAGATGTAATGGTAAACGAACAGGATTTACCTATCAGAAATGTTGGCTACACTCCCTGCTTTAGAAGAGAAGCGGGAAGCTGGGGAGCCCATGTGCGCGGGCTTAATCGTCTTCATCAATTTGATAAAGTTGAGATCGTGCAGATACGAAAAGCTGAAGAATCATATCAGACGCTTGAGGAAATGAGTGCATACGTGCAAAGTCTTCTCGAAAAACTTGAGTTACCTTACAGGAAGTTGTTGCTATGTGGCGGCGATATGGGATTTAATTCGGCTATGACATACGATATGGAAGTGTATGCCGGCGCGCAGCAACGATGGCTTGAGGTAAGTTCTGTCAGTAACTTTGAAACATTTCAGGCCAATCGCCTGAAACTTCGCTATAAGAATAGGGATGGAAAGACTCAATTACTTCATACACTCAATGGCAGTGCCTTGGCGCTTCCGCGGATTGTGGCTGCTATTCTTGAAAACAACCAAACAAAAGATGGTATTAAAGTGCCCAGTGTATTGGTGCCTTACACCCGATTTGAAATGATAGATGGCAATTCATAATTCATAACCTATAATTCATAACTCATTTGACTTTTCAGGATTTTCATTTTGACACCAAACTTCAGGAAGGCCTTGAGTCAATGGGTTATGCGAAGCCTACGCCCATACAGGAGCAGGCTATACCGGTAATTCTTCAAAACAAAGATGTGATTGCCTGTGCGCAAACCGGTACGGGAAAAACCGCGGCATACATTTTACCGGTACTTCATAAAATAATCAATACAGACCATCGACATCTAAACACTTTAATAATTGCTCCCACGCGGGAATTAGCACAACAGATCGATCAGCAGATTGAGGGTTTTGCCTATTTCACAGGAGTAAGTTCAATACCGGTTTACGGAGGCGGTGATGGAGCTACCTGGGACCAGCAACGAAAAGCACTTGATCACGGCGCTGATATTGTTATTGCTACTCCTGGTAGGTTAATTGCGTTGCTTGCCGGTGGAACTGTAAAGCTTGAACATTTAAAGCATCTTATACTTGATGAAGCGGACCGCATGCTTGACATGGGTTTCTATGAAGACATCGTGCGCATCATTAATTATTTACCAAAGGAGAGACAAACACTTTTATTTTCTGCCACGATGCCTCCCAATATACGGAAGCTGGCGAATAAGATTTTAAATCAACCTGTTGAGATAAACATTTCAATTGCCAAACCGGCTGAGGGGATTTTGCAGCAGGCTTACCTGGTTTATGATGTCAACAAAGTCACCCTTATAAAGAAATTGCTTACATCGGGAAACTTCACAACGGTTATCATTTTTGCATCCACAAAAGAAAGCGTAAAGAAACTAGATCAGACTTTGTTAAAAGCGGGTCTGCCCGTGAAGGCATTTCACTCTGATCTGGAGCAAACGGAACGTGAAGATATTCTTAGGGCGTTCAAGAGTAAGCAAATCAGCATCATCATTGGCACGGATGTACTTTCAAGAGGTATTGATGTTGAGGGTATTAGCCTTGTTGTCAATTTTGACGTACCACCGGATCCTGAAGATTATGTGCATCGTGTTGGCCGGACGGCCCGTGCAGCGACAACAGGTACAGCTATTACATTCATCAATGATAAAGATCAGCGTAAATTCTACAGCATAGAAAATATGATTGGGTCAACGATACCGAAACTTCCATTTCCTGAAGGTGAGGGGGAAGCTCCATTATATGAACCGGAGTCAAGACCTAAAAAATCATTTGACAAAAAAAGAAGTCCACAAAAAGGGGGGAATCGAAGCGGAGGATTTAAGAGAAGAAACTAAACGACCTGTAACCTGAATCCTGTAACTAAGCAGGACTAGCTACCCTTCTTTAAAGTCAGAAGAATCTCATTCAGCTTAAGCAATGCTTCTACCGGACTAATAGTATTGATATCAACCTTGCTGAGTAATTCCTGAACTTCTTTAAACTTCGGGTCCATCGCAAAAAGGCTCATCTGAAAATTCTCTTTGGGCAGATCAGCAAGTTTTTTCTTTGACTCGTTTTTGTGCTTGTCTTTTTCCAGGAAGTGTAAAATTTCATTGGCACGCAGTACAATCTTATTCGGCATACCTGCCATTTGTGCTACGTGAATTCCAAAACTGTGTTCACTGCCTCCTTCTTTCAACTTGCGCATGAAGAGAATTTTATCACCCGCTTCTTTTACACTGACATTGAAATTTTTTACTCTCGAAAAATCTTCTGTCAATTGATTGAGCTCATGATAGTGAGTCGCAAACAATGTTTTAGGTCTTACTTCCTGAAACTGATGAAGGTATTCTACAATGGCCCATGCGATTGAGACACCATCATACGTGCTGGTGCCGCGACCAATCTCATCCATTAAAATAAGGCTCCGGTCACTAAGATTATTGAGAATGCTCGCCGTCTCAGTCATCTCCACCATAAATGTGGATTCTCCACGCGATAAGTTGTCTGACGCACCAACCCGTGTAAAAATCTTATCAACGATACCAATGCGGGCACTCACTGCAGGAACATAACTTCCCATCTGTGCCATAAGAACGATCAACGCCGTTTGTCTTAATAAAGCTGACTTACCGGCCATATTTGGTCCGGTGATGATTAAAATTTGCTGAGTTTCGTTGGAGAGAAAGATATCATTGGGAACATAATTTTCACCCGCTGGCAATTGTTTTTCAATTACAGGATGACGCCCTGCCTCAATTATTAATTGGGTAGTATCATTAATTTCAGGTCTTGCGTAACGATTGGCTTTTGCGGTAAACGCAAATGAGAGTAAACAATCAAGAACAGCAATAACCCGGGCATTTTGTTGAATTTGTGAAACAAAATCGGCTGCGTGATGGACAAGCTCCAGGAAAAGTCTTTGCTCTATTACTGTCAGCCTCTCTTCAGCATGAAGTATTTTTTCTTCATAGACTTTTAACTCTTCCGTAATGTATCGTTCAGCATTTACAAGAGTTTGCTTGCGGATCCAATCATTAGGGACCTTATCCTTATTGGCATTGCTTACTTCAAGGTAGTATCCAAAGACTTTGTTGTATGAAATTTTCAGCGAATTGATTCCTGTTCTTTCAACTTCGCGTTTTTGAATCTGCAATAGGTAATCTTTTCCGGAAAAAGCGATTGCGCGAAGCTCATCAAGCTCTGCGTTTACTCCTTCTTTGATGATGCCGCCTTGGTGAACAAGCATGGGCGCATCATCTTTTAATTCTTTTTCGATTTTCTCAAGCAGGAATTCACATTTGTTAAGTTGGTCTCCAAGTTTTTTTAAATCAGGAGTGGTAGTACCTGTGATTAATTCTTTTATCGGAAGAATCGCCAGCAGTGATCTTTTCAGTTGGACCAACTCACGCGGATTGATTCGTCCTACAGCCACTTTTGAAATAAGGCGTTCCAGATCGGCGATCTGGTGCAGGTGATTTGTAATTTTTTCTCCCAATTCGGGTTCGTGATAGAATTTTTCTACCACCGATAACCGCTCCTCGATCGCTATCTTTTCTTTTAACGGAAGCACCATCCACTTTCGCAGTTGACGTGAGCCCATTGGGGTGACAGTTTGATCCAGTATTTGTAGTAGTGGAACACCACCTTCGTGAGGAGAATGGATAAGTTCAAGGTTGCGTATCGTAAATTTATCAAGCCAGACATATGTCTCCTCATCAATTCGGGAGATAGAAGCAATATGATGAGTGTCTCTATGCTCCGTTGCTTCGAGGTAGTGAAGAACAGCACCAGCAGCAATGATCGCTTCGTTTAATCCATCTATACCGAAGCCTTTTAATGTCGAAGTCTTGAACTGACTTATTAATTTCTCTTGGGCGAAATCAAATGCATATACCCAATCATCCAGGGCAAAAGTGGCATACTCATCGCCAAAATGTTTTTCTAATTTTTCACGCTGACTTTTGCAAAAAATAATTTCCGATGGACTTAAGCTTTGAAGGAGTTTAAAAATATAATTTTCTGTTCCCTGGGCACAATAAAATTCGCCGGTACTGATGTCCAGTAATGCAACACCCAAAGTTCCTTTTGCGGCAAACACAGAAGCGAGAAAATTATTTCTCTTTCGTTCGAGTACATTATCATTGTAGGAAACACCTGGTGTTACGAGTTCTGTTACACCGCGTTTGACAATGCCTTTCACAAACCGCGGATCCTCCAGTTGATCACAAATAGCAACGCGATGACCAGCCCTGACAAGTTTTGGCAGGTAAGTATCAAGGGAATGGTGCGGGAATCCTGCTAACTCAATTTCAGACGCGGAGCCACTTCCTCGTTTTGTTAATGTAATATCAAGCACTTTACTGGCTTCAATGGCATCCTCGCCAAACGTCTCATAAAAATCGCCAACCCTGAATAGCAGCAGGGCACCCGGATACTTCGCCTTGATGGCGTTGTATTGTTTCATAAGGGGTGTTTCTATGGAGGGTGCCATGAGGTGAATCTTTTTTGAAAAGCCGAAAGTAATTATTTGACTTCATTTAATTTTTTACTGATCGAATGGACAACCTGATCAAGTTCTTCAGCAGAGTTCCGCAAACTTCCATGGATTATCTTTTTCTCTTCAGGATCATCAGTAATGGAGAATAAATTAATAAGTCCTTTGATCCGGCTTACCGGTGACCTCAATAAATGGGCATTGATGAAAGCATAATCGGAAAGGACGGCATTCCGTTCGGTGAGTTCATGGGTCCGCTCTTCTACGCGTTTTTCCAGGGCCTCATTTAGTTCCCGGACTTGTCCGTTTAAATAAGTCAGCTTCTCATTGGCAGTACTCAACTCTTCATTTTGGAGTTGCAGTTGTTTACGTTGGAGAGTAATTACTTCTTTTTGTTGTCGCATTGCCAGGTAGAAATCCCAGTTGGTCTTTAATACATATGCCATTAATAAATTGAGAATTAACCAGAGTGACACAAAAATAATCCTGATGTTACTGATTGAGCGGATAAACGGTGGTCCTGGGGTAGGTGAGCGATCAAATGCCATCAGGAAGTCAACGGAAAACATAACCATAATAACGGATAGCAAAAGAAGTGAAAACAAAACATAACGGTCCTTTGGACGCGAGAAGAGGAGGTGAATTATCGGAGAGGAAAGTATGAGGTAAAAGGGGTGAAAAAAATAAGATGTTGGTGAAGGCCCTCTTGTTATGGTCGGAAGCACAGACACTACAAAGGTCCAGCAGAGAATAAACAGAATTCGAGAGATCAGGAAAAGTTGAAACCGGTTAAGACTGAGACAAACTATTGCAAGTCCTACTAAAAAGAAAGGTGAAAGGGTCTGGATAGTAGCATTCCGGAAAACAGAAAAGACGCCGCCCATAATAATTTCAGCCAGCATCAATACAGATCCAGCTATGAAGTAAACCCCGTTAGAAAACACTACCAGTTTCTGATCTTCAAGATCCATTCGTTCTGTAGTGCCTATTTTCCAAATGCTGTCAAGTCTCATGGCGGCAAAGATGCAGAATTATAGAATTTTGAATGCGGTGGTAGATTTTTTTTACTGGGAGCCGCCCTTCTCACCCCAAAACCACACATTTCACCCCCTCAATGCCTTCCTGAGACCCGGGCGCATGAGATTTTTTGCAACTCTTGGATGAATTTTTCAGTTTGCAACGCATGGAACAACCACATACAATGCGATTCGATGGAATCTCATCGTTTTTCAGAAGGATAGGCGAGAGTGTATCAGCTTCATTGAAGGCTCCTTTCCCATTTTAGCTCAATGATAATCGCAAGAATTTCGTGCTGGTCTTTGTGATCAGCGTATTAGTAACAGGATTCCTCTATTTGTTTAAACTTGAATCGGATATTCATTTTGCCGAAGGGTTAGAGTGGCTGCATGGGTCGATCACGTTTGTCTGCCTGACATTTAATATCATTTTATTACCCAGAATTTTTCCAGCGGCCATGGATCCAGTTTCGTGGACATATAAAAAATATATTCTACTAAATTTTGCCCATTTGGGCCTCATCTGGGCTGCGTGTACTCTTATAGAGAAGCCTTTATTCTGCCCTGACTTGTCGTGGTTTATGGTAGCCTCTCATGTTGGTTCACAGGTAGCGTTGAAAGGAATTATTCCAATAGCGTTTACCACTTTATTTTTGAAGGCCCATCTGCTTCAACAAAATCTTCAGGAGGCAATTATTACTAACCAGGAACTTCAGAAAATACAGGTATTGAAAAAAGATGCTCCAAAAGCAGATAATCAGATTACTCTTTACTCTGATACAAGCGAAAGCTTATCTTTTAACCTTCCAGATCTTCTTTTTGTGGAGGCGGATGACAATTATTCAACTGTAATATGGAAGGAATCGGATGGGGTGAAGAAAAAATTATTACGGGTGAATCTGAAAAATGTGGAATCACAACTCAACAACTCATTCGCACTTCGTTGTCACCGGTCTTATATTGTCAATGTCAACGCCATCAGCGCGATTAGTGGAAATACCAACGGTTATAAATTGAGAATAAACGGAACGGACTTTTCCATCCCGGTATCCCGGCCAAAGGGAAAAGAAGTAATGGAAAAGATCAGTCAGTTGCGCAACATGATGGAATTAAGCTGACCATTCGCCCCAGGAGAGATCTCTTCGCCCCATTCTTTACAGGTTGCATCAAAAATCTTGTCTCTCGCCCCAAAGGTGTGTTGTTCGTACTCTTTGGGAATGCGCACCGACGTTCTTAGATCTAAAATTAAAAACACTACTTATGAAAACTGCATTTACTTTATCCCTCTTTTTTGTAGCCGTTGCCACAATGGCCCAAACGAGTTCTGAATTACCACGTAATGAATTTGTAATCAATCTTTCTGAAAACAGCTTATCCCTGAAACCGGGTGAGGGTAAACAAGTGATGGTTTCAATTTTACGATCCAAGTCTTATTCAAAGGCAGAGGCGGTTCTTGGCTTCTCAAATAAACTACCGGAAGGAATTACCATACAATACGAGCCGGCAAAAGGAATTTTTGAAACGAGTGTTGCAACGATCAATGCAAGTCCTGAGACAGCGTTAGGAACATATCAGATAATATTTAATGGCACACTAAATTTTAAGACCAAGGGATCGATTCTTAAAATTTCAGTAGGCAATGAGAGTGTAGCGTCGAAGTGATTTTAAAGGATTGAGAAGTTGAGCGTCCAACTTCTCAATCTTTATATCTTCTTAACGGCCACAATCAGCCACATTTCATCTCCTTTTTCTGCTTTGCGATCAACGAAGCGGTCTTGTTTTTTGATGATAGTAAAACCTGCTTTCTTTAAATCTTCAAGAGCGAAATTAATTCCTAATTCATGTTTACTTTCCTGCTCTTTCCGTGTCAGAGTTCTTCTTTCTTCAGCGACAGGTTCACAAAGAACAAGGCGACCACCTGCTTTTAAGGATGATTTGATTTGCTCCAGAATTTTATCGTGTTCATTCATCTCATGATAAGTATCAAGAATAAATACTGCATCAAGAGAGTTTAACGGAAGCCTTGGATTATCATAATCTCCTTTAATAGTTATTACATTTTTTATTGAACGTTTTTCCAGAATAGCCTGAAGGCGATCAAGCTTTGTCTGCTCAACATCTACCGCGTACACCTTTCCAGTGCTTCCCACTGCAGGGGATAGTTTTACGGTAAGATAGCCCTCATGAGAGCCGACGTCAGCAACGAGAGTTCCTTGTTTTTGAATTCCGTATTTGATTATTTCATCGGCCTTTTGCCATCGGTCCCGATCTGCCCAGGCACTTTCGGTATAGACATTTTTCCACTGGTCCTGAAATAACGGGATCCAGCAAATCAAAAGAAGAAGGACATTAGTATTCATTCTATTCTTGTTGAGTTTATTTAACTATGTCAAATCTCAGTAATTTTCGAAATGAAAAAGCTTAAGCTTGAAGAATTAGGTAGAATATCTGTGGATGAATTTAAAGATGCTGAAAAACTACCCGTTTGCATTTTCTTGGATAATGTAAGAAGTCTGCACAACGTAGGGTCTGCATTCAGGACAGCGGATGCTTTCAGGCTTGAAAAAATATACCTGACCGGTATCACAGGAACACCACCTCACCGGGAGATACACAAAACCGCATTGGGGGCCACTGAATCCGTTGCCTGGGACTATTCAGAGTCTCCTCGTAAGGCGATTCAGGGTTTGAAGAAAGATGGCTACGTGATTGTCGTAGTGGAACAAACAACAGAAAGCAAACCACTGCATGAATTTCAACCAGAATCGCAGAAAAAGTATTGTCTCGTATTTGGCAATGAGGTGAATGGCGTTAGTGAAGAAGTGCTTGATCAAGCAGATTTGGCTCTGGAGATACCTCAAACAGGGACTAAACACTCATTGAATGTGGCGGTATGCCTTGGGATTGTAGCGTGGGAGGTTTTGAAAAAACTTAAATTATAAAACGCAAACGTGTGATATTCAGGATTTGATACCTTTGTCCGATTCAATTTCAAACACCATGAAGAAATTATTATTTGTACTCATGCTTGTGGTGACAGTTACCACAATAAACTTTGCGCAGACCTCTGCGTCAAGTGTTTGTGACCTTGCATCAGTTATTCAGGTTGACGGACCATCCAATGAGTGGCCGATGGACTGGATTAAAGATGATGACAAGATATTTAGCTACAATGTATGTCATGATGATAATAACATATACATCCGTGTAAAAACAAGTGATGAAATAACCAAAAGAAAAATTGCGCATTTTGGGTTCACCGTGTGGATGGATCCAAAGGGTAAAAGGAAGAAAAAATTAGGACTTCGCTTTCCTACAGGCGTTGAAGCAAATGAAAGAATGGAAAAATATCGCGGACCAGGGATGGAGAAAAAAGAGCTGACTACTCCGGAGAGAGATTCCCTTCAAAAAAAGATGAATAGGGAATTTATCACAGACATACAGATACTTGAACTTCTTGGATTGACAGATGAACCTTTAACAAGTTCGAGGGCGGGTATTACAAATGGACTTAAGGTTGGAATTGCTCCTGAAAGCGATGGTAGTTATGTATATGAGGCACTGATTCCGTTTAAATCATTCAGACTTTCCAAGGCTTCTATTGCTACGTTGGGAATAGGCTTTGAAACAGGAAAATTTACTCCACCACCACAAAAGATAGCCAACACGGTCCCAACGGGTGGTGCTGGCAGTAATAGAGGCTACGGCGGAGGCGGTGGTGGTTATGGAGGTGGAGGCGGCTACGGTGGAGGTGGTTTTGGCGGCTCCAGTGGACGGAATCGTAATCTTGGTGGTTCCGGTTACCGCACTACTCCCATGATGACCTCTGCAAGCGCGTGGACTACTTTAAAACTGAAATGATATAATTCAGATATTGAAGCCCACTTCAGACAGGTATAATCAACGAGGGGTTTCGGCCTCGAAGGAAGATGTTCACCAGGCGATACAGCACCTGGACAAGGGACTTTTTCCGAAAGCTTTTTGCAAGATCGTACCTGATCTGCTGGCCGGTGATGCGAACTATTGTACTATCATGCATGCAGATGGCGCTGGTACAAAATCTTCTTTAGCATATCTATACTGGAAAGAAACCGGGGACCTGTCCGTTTGGAAAGGCATCGCGCAGGATGCTATTATCATGAATGTTGACGACCTTTTATGTGTCGGCGCAACAGGCCCCATTTTTCTTTCATCAACCATTGGCAGAAATAAGAATCGTATTCCCGGAGAAGTAATATCTACTATAATCAATGGCACCGAGGAAGTTTTGACGATGCTCCGGTCACATGGAATGGAGATTTATAGTACAGGTGGAGAGACTGCTGACGTTGGAGATTTAGTGAGAACTATTATTGTTGATAGTACTGTAACGTCACGGATGAGACGCGAAGATGTTATTGACAACAGTAAAATTCGGGCAGGTGATGTCATTGTTGGATTGTCTTCCTATGGACAGGCAACGTATGAGTCAGAATACAATGGAGGTATGGGCAGTAATGGACTTACGTCTGCACGACATGATGTTTTTGATCATGAATATTCCTTAAAATATCCTGAATCATTTGATGCTGAAGTTCCGGAAGATTTGATTTATAGCGGCAGGTATAAGGTCACTGACCACATTCCTTCCGTTCCTGTTAATATTGGTAAGCTGGTACTTTCCCCCACCAGAACCTATGCACCGGTTTTAATTGAGGTATTAAGTGAAATGCGATCGCATGTTAATGGACTGGTGCATTGCAGCGGCGGAGCCCAAACTAAAGTATTGCACTTTATTGAAAATCTTCATGTGATCAAAGATAATTTCTTTGATGTTCCACCGCTTTTCAATCTCATTTATGAACAGAGCGCAACCTCCTGGCAGGAGATGTACAAAGTCTTTAATATGGGCCATCGTATGGAAGTCTATTTGCCAGAAAAATATGCGGAACGCGTGATTTCAATTTCAAATAAATTCGGAGTAGCAGCACAAATTATCGGGCGAGTTGAGGCTGCTGAGAAGAGCCAGGTTACAATAAGAAGTGAAAAAGGGGAGTTTGTTTACGGGATACCAGTTGCCGCATCCAAGTGAAAAGAGAATTGCTTTCGTTATAGACATTGCCCCAATAGCAAACCTCAATACCTTCCCAATTATTGTCTATAAAGTTGTTAGTTTTTCAATTTGTTCCAGCCTTGCAACAGGTATCCGGCAACCGGCAACTTCCTTCAAAAATATCCCAACCGGCCATCCCACTTGCCTTTTTATAGCTTAAGAATTCTCTAACTTCATTTTTTAAAACCCTAATAATGAAAAGATCTTTCGTTGTTTTTTTGCTGGTAAGCATGGCATGTGTTGCCTTTTCTCAGAAGAAATCAACACCAGCCCCCATTCAAAAAAAGGTACTAACACATGCTGTCTATGATTCGTGGAAGGAGATTAATTACAAGTCTCTAACACCTGATGGAAATTTTGTAGCCTATGCAGTCAATCCACAAGACGGCGATGGTAAGGTTGTTTTTTATAATTTGAAGACCGCATCATCTGATTCGATTCGGCGAGCTGATAATGTTTCATTGACATTCGATAGCCGTTATGCTATCGTCAAAATAAAACCACAACAAAAACTCGTGAAGGATCTTCGCCGGCAGAAAAAGAAAAAAGAAGATTTGCCAAAAGATTCCCTTGGCATTTACTCGTTCACTTCCCGCAAAACGGAGAAGATACCTGATGTTCGTTCATATAAAATTCCTGAAAAGGCGGCATCATGGATAGCATATCAACTTGAACCAAAGAAGGAGGTAAAACCGAAAGCTGATGATAAAGCAAAGGCGGAGGTAAAGAAACCAAAAAAGAAAAAGATCAACTCCGATGAGAACGGCTTTACCCTGGTTGTTAGAAAATTAGGGGTAGAAAAAATAGCATCGTTTGAATTCGTTAAGGACTATTCATTCGCTAAATACGGACAAGGATTACTTTTTTCATCTGGAGGCAATGATAGTACGATGAAAGCAGGGGTTTATTGGCATGATTTAAATCAGCAAAAACTTCAATCATTATTTGAAGGAAAAAGCAAATACAAATTTAAGGGACTCGCAATAAGTGAAGATGGCACACAGGTTTCTTTCCTTGCAGACAGCGATACAACAAAAGCACTAGTCAGGCACTTTCAATTATATCATTGGAAGTCTGGAAATCAATCGGCAACACTTCTGGATATTGAACGCACACTTGCTATTCCCCAGAACTGGACAGTAAGTGAAAACTACCCACCGTCATTTTCAAAAGATGGGGGTAAGTTATTCTTTGGATCTGCACCGATACCTGTGGTTCAAGACACTACACTTTTGCCGGAGGAAATTGTAAGTGTGGAGGTGTGGGGTGGGAATGATGAATACATCTATCCCCAGCAAAACAAGCAGGTGGATGCAGAAAGAAAGCGCTCCTACACGGCGGCAATCGATTTAGCAGAAAAGAGGATCATTCAATTGGCGGACCGCGAAATCCCTTCAATAGAGTTGGGCGATGAAGGTAATGCGTCAGTTGCCCTTGGGGAAACAAATGTTCCTTACCGGAAAATGACAACCTGGGACCCTTCTGCTTATAATGATCTTTATCTTTTTGATCTGAAAGGACAGCAACGCAAAACAATTGCTAAAAAGGTAAAAGGGAATGCAAGTCTTTCACCCAGGGCAAATTATGTCTACTGGTTTAGCTTGCCGGATACTGCCTGGTTTGCGTACTCAGTTACAAATGAGAAAATTTTTAATCTAAATGATCGGTTAAAACTTAATGTAGCGGACGAAGAGAATGATACACCAGACTATCCGCGCTCGTATGGAATAGCTGGCTGGACATTAGATGATCAGTTGTTTATCGTTTATGATCGTTACGATCTCTGGGCCCTTGATCCGCAAAATCAAAAGGCACCTGTCAATCTTACAAAAACGGGCCGGCTGGATAAAATTATTTTCCGTTACGTGCGACTGGACAATGAAGAAAGATTCATAGATCCATCCAAAGAACTTTTGCTATCGGCTGTGAATGAAATGACAAAAGCATCTGGTTATTACAGGCTTTCTCTCATAGATGGAAAACTAACAAAACTCCTGATGGATAATTATCGCTTTGGTGGGATCGTCAAAGCGAAAAACTCAAATCAACTTCTTTATACACGGGAGAGTTTCCGCGAATTTCCGGACGTATGGACTGCGGACATCAATTTCAATGGCGTGAAAAGGATCAGCGACGTAAATCCGCAAATGAAAAATTATTTCTGGGGAAATGTAGAGCCAGTGAAATGGACTTCATTGGATAACATGGCACTGAATGGAATGCTATTCAAACCGGAAGGATTCGACCCCAAAAAGAAGTATCCGATGATCGTTTATTTCTATGAAAAAGAAAGCGACAATCTATATCAGCATCACAAACCTGAACCAGGGCGATCAACTATTAATCGTGCGGTATATACCAGTAATGGGTATCTCGTGTTTGTGCCGGACATTGTTTATCGAACAGGTTTTCCGGGCGAAAGTGCGATCAATTGTATTATGCCAGGTGTGACGGCACTCGTAGATCGGGGCTTTGTAGATGAAAAAAATATCGGCATCCAGGGACATAGTTGGGGTGGTTATCAGATTGCGTATATGCTTACAAGAACTAATCTCTTCAAAGCCGCGGAAGCAGGAGCAGTGGTGGCAAATATGATCAGCGCTTATGGGGGCATTCGGTGGGGAACAGGTCTCAGCCGGATGTTTCAGTACGAACATACACAAAGTCGCATAGGAGGTACATTGTGGGAGAAGCCTATGCATTATATTGAGAACTCGCCAATTTTCTTTGCTGATAAAATTCAGACGCCATTGTTATTACTTCACAATGACGCGGATGATGCCGTGCCGTGGTATCAGGGTATAGAAATGTATATGGCTATGCGAAGACTTAATAAACCGGTGTGGATGCTTAACTATAATGGTGAACCGCATTGGCCAGTAAAGCGGGAAAACAGAATTGACTTTCAAACGCGTATGATGCAATACTTTGATTATTATCTCAAAGGTGCAGTGGAGCCGGAGTGGATGAAGAAGGGGGTGCCGGCTACGGAAAAGGGAATTACGAAGGGATATTAGATCTTTAGAATAACTAATTCAACCCTTCTATTAAGTGCCCTGCTTTCATCACTGTCGTTTGGCGAAATCGGTTTACTTTTTCCGTATCCCTTTGCTTCAAATCGGGTATTGTTAATGCCTTTTTTATTTAGATAGACCACAACACTTTTGGCTCTTCGTACCGAGAGCTTGTTATTGTAATCTTCATTTCCAACGTCATCAGTGTGGGCTGCGATTTCGATAATAACTGTTGGATTTTGATGCATCAATTCAATAATACGATCTAATTCAGGATAGGATGCCGGTTTTAAATCGGAAGAGGCCGTTTCAAAAGTTATGTTATTCAGGGTTAGGGACGCACCCTCAGCAATTGGAGTTATTACCATTTGAAGTCGTTGTATGCCATCTGGTCCAATCTCTCCTTCGCCAGCTACTATAATTACAGTTGAGAAGAAATAGCCCTTCTCACTACTTGCCGCCACCTGATACCGGTCACCTCTTCGAAGCAATATCGACCTCTCTGACTCGGCAATGATTACCTCATTTTCATCCAGGTTATTGAAAGTCACTTTAGTTTTAACACGTTGCTTCGTTGTTATATCGGTTACTTCTGCCAGGAATCTTACCTTATCATGAGTCATAAATAAAGTAATCACAGTATCAGGCTTAAATGTATGTGAATCAAAAATTATTGTCTTTTTAACTTCAGGATACAAATGAGCAGAGGCGGAGAGCGTGTATTGATTGGCAGATTCAAAAAGTAATTTGGGGCTGGGATGACTAATGCGTAGCGAGTCTTTCAGTAAAGAAATTCCATGTTGGTCAGTGATATGAGCCATGGAAGCCACGGGAATTTTAAGATCATGGTCCATAGTTACGATCGTGGCATGATAGTCTGATCTTAGATTGATATCAATGTCGACTTGTTTATAGGTTTCCTGTTTCCGCAGATCAAAATCCCGAACCTCTTTCAAGTATAATGGATTTCTGAATTCAACTCGAAAGTGTGAGCCAGCCGCCAATACAAGACTGAAGCGTCCATCATTGGGATTATTCTCCAGCGTTATTGTTTCTCCGGTGCCCAGATCTTTCACTACAATAATCGCAGGAAGTGTGGTTTTATTTTTTTCAGAGCGGACGAAGCCCTGAACAGTTACATTAATCATCTGTCGATACTCCAGCGGTACGGGTAGGGCGTAGATATCTTTTTTGGTATAATAAAAAATAATATCACCTGCGGCCGAAATAGTTGGAGATTGGTCGTTTTCTTCTGAATTGATAAAATCAAGCGGCTTTGCTTCAGCCCAGGTACTATCAGTATTTTTCCTGGTTTGGAATAAATCATACTTACCTTTTCCTTCTGGTACGATGGCGGAAAAAATCAGAGTATGATTGTCGGCCATGATGCGGGGATCCCTCACGCATCCCTTATTGATCTGCTCAGGAAGTTTTTTTGGTTCACCCCATTTACCGTCAGGTTGTTTGTGAGAAACATAGATCTCAAAGCAATTCTCCCGACTCTTTTTATCCAGAGGATTATCATAATTTATTCGAATGAAATAGAGGGAATTTCCGTTAGCGGAAATAGAGGGGAATCCTTCATAATCCTCGGTGTTTATAGGCGCACCGACATCAATCGGCTCGCTCCATTGGGTAGCATTTATTCTTTCAGAATAAAAAATATCTTCACTCGTCGTGACACCTTCAATGAATGCCGTAAAAAAAAGTTGATTTCCATCGTAACTCAAACTTGGCCCTGCAAGAAAATTACATTTTTCATTGATGGCAGTAATAGGAATGACTTCACTCCAACTTCCATCCGCATTTTTTGTAGATTCAAAAAGCTCCCAACGCTCTTCGTCGCGTTTCGGATTTGAATTTCGATTACTTTGAAGAATCATTGTCTTACCGTCGGCGCTAATGGTCGGCGCAAATTCTGTAAACTTTTCAGTGCTGATGACATCAACTCGTTTTGGTTCATCTTGATTCTGTTGCGCTGTAAGCGTCGAAGAAAAAAGAATTAGAAATAAAATGATTGAAAGCCGGTGAAGACTCAAAGTTGCCATATTGTGAGATTGTTATCGTCCGATAAGAATAAAGGCCCCCCAATAAAAAGGGGTTGGGTAAAGTTTTTTTAAATCAAGCTGTGCCTTCCGAAATGCTGCGGCCCTATCCTCCGTGACTATTAAATTTTCATAAAAGCCAGTCATTAATTTTTGAGTCGCCTCATCGCTTACTTTCCAAAGGCTCATGATCAGATTGGCAGCCCCGGAAATCATGAATGCCCGTTGAAGGCCATATACACCTTCTCCGTTTCGAATCGTCCCAGAACCCGTTTCGCATGCCGACAGCACAACTAATTTAGTTTTTTCCAAATTAAGATTCATCACTTCAAGGGCAGTCAATACACCATCATCCTCTGGTACCTGACTTTGTATTGCAGAGTTATCAGAGGTATTATTTTCCACTCCTGCCATCAGCAACCCCGAACGCATTAGTGGATTATCAAAATTTAAAGCACGACTGGTTGAATAAATAAGAGGAACATCCTCCTTCTTCTCAGGTATAAAAAACCCGTGGGTGGCAATGTGCAGAATATCGGGGCTATGAATTCCCTTAACATGACTTTCCGTTGCCTCTTTATCTAAGTAGAAATTTACACTCCATTGATTCTTTCTTAAAAGTCTTTCAATCCTTAGCACTTCTTCTTTAGTACCGGGAAGAAAAGAAATTTCATTTTTAAATGTATCCTCAGTTTGTGTGCGTGTCGATGAACTTGTAACATCGGATGTCTTGCGTGCCGATCGAAAGTCTGGAGATCCAAATAAAATAGCCGTTGGAGTGGATGAAAAAACTTCAGAAATAGAAGTTAGCTCCCGTAAATTACTCAATGACCTGACGGTTATTCGATCAATTAGGTACTGATTATTTTCGGTATTAAAAAGTGTAACTGGATTGATTTTATTATATACTCCATCAGCTGAAAGGAAAATGGAAGAAGACTCTTTCAGTAAATTATCGAGTGGTTTCCAAAATCGAACATAGGATCGTATGTTATCCAGGCCATACCGAATGGTGTTACTATAATAGCTGAATTCGCGACCCTCCATTGCCGGACCGTTTTCAAAGACAGTGAGGGCAGGAGTTTCAAGTTCCGGGGTAACGATAAGGGCTGCATAAACAACTGAGTCTTTTTCAAGACTTAAACGAATAATTTCCACGGCTGCCTCTCCTGGCTTTAGTATGTTCTTTATCTCTTGCCATGTAACAGGTCGTTTTTTGAACTCCTCTCCGAAGAGCTCGGACTGAGAGGTGAGCCATTTTTCCAGTTCATTCGCTTTTTCATGAATATCCTCCTTTACTTTCTGCTGACTTTGTCTTTCTGCAACTCCTAGCAAAGCAAAATGAAGAAGGCGCTCTTTCAATTGAAGCCATTCAGTGAACTTAGATAAGAGCTCAGTATTATTGCTTGCCAGGATCCGCTCCCTTACCCTTGTAGATGCATTTAACAAAAGCGCTTTGGTTTCAAGTCTGAAATTGAAAAGCTCTCCCAGTGCTTCTTTATTATTTTGCTGATAACGAATAATAAACTCTTCATAATCATTTATTACCCGTTGAGTCTTATTGAGGTAAGCTGTTTTTTCAAAATCAGTGAGTGAAGGGAAGATTTCATTGATTTGTCTGAGATAAAAGGCCGATACTTTTTTAAAAAGGGGATAGGCCGTATCGAAATTTTCTAAAGCCTGATACAATATTGCGAGATTGTATAAATTATAGATATAGTCTGGGTGGTCCTGACCAAGTAACGTTTCATGTAGTTGCAAAGCAGATTCCAAAAACGAGCGAGCCTTCTCAGGTTCGTCCATTTCCTGGTAAACGGTTCCCAGATTAGCCTTTTTACTGGCGTAGTTTACCGTATGTGTAGCTCCATTGAGGTTATCGATCGCGATAGACCGAAGATAAAGTACCTCTGCCTTTTTGAAATCACCCTGAATCTGGTAAAGGGCGGCAAGGTTTTGAAGACTGATCGCAAAGTCGGGATGCGTCTCGCCTATACTTTTCCGGTCTTCTTCCAAAGCTTCTGTGAGCAGTTTTTCAGCTTTATTATACTGAAGAGTTTGTATGTAAACGGCTGCAAGATTTTGCTTAACAGCTGACGCCAATAAAGAAGACGTGCCAGAAGTTTGGAGCAGCTTGTGATAGATTTTTTCTGCTTCAGCATAGTTTCCTAGCGTGATATAAAATGTGGCGAAAGAATTTAATACCTGGTCTGTTTCTGGCGATTTAAGTTTTGAAAAAGCTATAATTGCTTGTTTGTAGTTAATTTCTGCTTCGACGAATTTTCCTGTTCGCTGAAGAAGACGTGCTAACTGATAATTTGACTCCGCCCATTGCATTGACTGAATGGGCGCTTTTTCAACCACTTTTCTTAAAAGTTCTTCTGCTTTTTTCCAATTACCCGCAGCACTATAAACCTCTGCTAGATTTATAGATAGAGCTTGTTGGAGGGAGGGAATTGGAATAGACCCATGATGGGTAAGATGTTGGATTGCTATTTCCGTTTGATTAAGATCAAGAAGCGCACTTACGTAAGTGGATGAGATCTCCAATTGATTTTTTTCAGGTAGCTCTGACAATAAGGAATAGTTGGTGGCAAATGATTCCATTAATTTCCTTGCAAGATCGGGTCGGTTAGCATTCAGAAATTTTGTTGCTGCGTTTACATAGTGAGTAGCGCGCAAAGTTGGAGCAAGCGGAGTGAAGTTATTGGACGAAATTGTAAAATTATCCATAGCTCCCTGAATGTCTCCGGTTAACATTTTCAGGTCAGCTTCGAGCTCCATGACATATCCATATTCTATACCATCAGGCTTAAATAATTTTTCTGCGATTTTTTTTGCTTCGGCAAGTTTATTTTCTGCCTGAGTCGGTTCTTTGTTTGTTAATAAAAATCGTGCGTAGTTTTGAGCAATTGAAAACCCAATATTACTTTCAGAATCGCTTTTAGTAAGACTTTCTTCGGCAAGTTTAAAAAGATTCAGGGCTTTAGCAGGTTGCCTCTCTTGAGAATTCAGTGCTTCGAATAAATAGTGCCGCGCTTTTTGCTCTCCTCCTGCTTGACCCTGCTCTGCAAATTTTAACGCATCTGTGTTGTTACCCCCGGCATTCAGTAATTTTACCAACTGGGTTTTGGCCTCCGTATATTCAGGCCATGATTGTAATTTATTTTTTTCTACCAGGTTGATAAAGAGCTTTAGTCGCTCCTCCGCGCCCGTAGTGTCTCCTGATTTTGAATAGGCATTTGCGGCATAATAGATAGCATTTAAATATTCTTCACCCTCTTCCGGAAATTGCCTTAAGCCGTCGACGGCCTTATTTAAATTTTCTTTAGCAATATCAACTTCGTTTAGGGCAAGGAGGACTTGTCCATAATTATTGAGCGTTTTGAAATACAGTACTCCATTTTCTCCTGACAAGAGATTTGATAATTCTTTATAGTCACTTTGCGCGCCAGCCCAGTTTGATAATGCCTGATTTATCTGTGCTCTTTTACCAAGAGCATCTGCATACCTTTTACTTTTAACCCCTTCTGTCTCGGCAAACAATTTCACCTCCTCATTTGCAAAGGGAAGTCCTGTGTTGAAATCCCGAGCTTCTATGCAAATAACAGTGAGTAGCTGCAGGGAGAACGCCTGACTTTTGATATCCAATGACCGGGAAAATTCAAGCGCGGTAGATGCATATTTCATCGCCTCAGGAAAATGATGCGATTGATATTCTGTGACCGCCTTGTCATAATTGACTTTCCAATCTTGTCCAAGACAGGGCAACATAGCCAAACAAAATATTAAAGTCAGAAGAGCCAACCTCATAGAATTATTAAGATAAAGACTGTTTGGCCCTTTTTGTAGTCTTTTATTGAATATTTACCACAGTATCACCTTAAACAGGGAGACCAGAGTTTGATTTTTGGGATAAAATGAGAAAGAACTCTCGGTTAAACGATTTTTTTGAACTTATAGAAGATGTTGGTATCGGCTTGAAGAACCTGTCTTAATGATCGTCGTTCCCGTCTTTCGGGTCCGTCTTGTTAGGGTCTGTCTTGTTAGGGTCTGTCTTGAAATACTTGTCGTCGTCATCATCGACAGGTTCTTTCTTCTCCTCACGGACGCCAACTTCAAGAATTTTAAATTCAGTACGTCGATTACGGGCACGACCTTCTGAGTTGTCAGTACCATCACGATTGGTGTTACGGGCAATGGGCTTGGATTCACCGTAACCTTTTGCAACCAACCGGGCAGGGGCAATTCCTTTCTTGATAAGGTAATTTACAGTTGATTGCGCCCGGCGTTGTGAAAGCCTTTGATTGTAATCTTCTGAATCAACACTATCCGTATGTGATCCTAATTCAATTTTGATCTCGGGATTATCAATGAGGACCTCATACAATTTATCGAGCTCAGTAGCGGCTTCAGGTTCGATATCAGCCTTGTCAAATTTGAAATAAATATTTTTCAAACGATACGCAACGTTCTTTTCCAATCGGTCAAGTACAAGAAGCGTATCAAGGGTAATGTTGGTGATTAATTCTTTCAATGATTCCGGTGGAATAGACTTTCCGCTAGTGCTGTATTTTCCACGCTTTACAAGATATCCATCAGTTTCGCCAAGTAAAGTATAGTCTTCATTCTCAAACACACGGAACAAAAATTTGCCATCATTGCCGGTAGTAAAATCCTGCATTACATCTCCTCGTCCATCAAGGATCGAAACTTTGGTATTTGGAAGTATCTCCCTTGTACTGTCTTTCTTGAGACTGTACGTAATCCCCTGAAGGTAATAGTTGACAACTTTCAGGTTAGGATCGTCATTAATGAAGGTATAGATGTCATCATCTCCTTTACCACCTTCGCGATTAGAAGTAAAGAACCCGCGGTCCGGTTTGAAAAGAAATAATCCGAAATCATCGCCGGTGGAGTTTACCGGCTGGCCAAGATTTTCAACCGACGTTTTTCCGTTTAATCGGTTTATAACATAGATGTCAAGCATTCCATAACCCGGATGTCCATCGGATGATATATAAAGCTTTCCATTCTCAGAAACATAGGGGAACATTTCATTTCCTGACGTATTGATGTCCGGCCCCATATTTCTCACGCGCGAAAAACGGCCGCGCGAATCCATTTGCGCTGTATAAATATCAAGTCCTCCGAAACCACCCTTACGATTTGAGGCAAAATAAAGTGTTCGTCCATCCGCACTGAAAGCGGGTGAAGATTCCCATGAGTCCGGTTGGTTAATATTGATTTGTGTTGGCTCACTCCATTGCCCGTTGCGGAAACGCGACAGGTATAAATCAACATCATTTGCACCCTTGCGTTTTCCTGAATTACCTTTTGCAAACACCATTGTTTTTCCATCAGGCGAAAAAGTAATAGTGCCGACATTTACATTGGGTGTATTAATAAATTCCGGTAAAGGTTTTATTGTTGTGACGTCTACATTGGCACCCTGCGATTCAGCTTTGTATAAATCAGTGTAAGGCGTGCCGGTCGTAGCATAAATACGCTCGTTTGAACGCGACGAAGTAAAATATAATTCTCCGTTGAGATACGCGGGGGAGTATTCACTGAAATTTGAATTAAGAGCCTCTAGATTTTTTATTCTGTAATAACTTTTTTTCTCGCCCAGTTTTTCGAGGTAATCAAGACCGGCAAGCTCCTTGTTGGCACGATCGCGCATATTATCAATTGTCGCATCAGAGCTAAGTTGTTCCAGTGTTTGCTTTGCTTCAGCATATTTTCCATTGGCCTCTTGCGCTTTGGCCAGGTAGAACAAAACTGAATCTTTATTTACGCCAGGTCCACCAGCTTTGGAATAAAACTTCTCTGACTCTTTTATTCGGTTAGACTGGCGATAGCTTTCAGCGATGTAATAGTTGGCTTTACCGTTATTGGGTTGCTTGTTTAAAACACCCTGGTAATAGTTGATGACGTCCTCGAATTTTCCATACTTGAAATTTTTCAGGGCCTTCTTTTCAGGACTACACGATGCCATCACCAAAAGAGCGAAAGCAATTCCCAATGTCAGGTTTATATAACTCCTCATCATGTAATCTGAAAGGTACAAAAAAGTAAAATCTATGCAGATTTTAGCCTGCTACCGCTGTTTTAGGTAGATAACGAGCCACCCAGGAACTTCTCACAGGCTGTTTCCAGTCCGCTGTCCATTCGTCCTTCGTATTTACCAGATTGTTAAACGTAATTGTATCAGGTGATAGTGTCCTGCTTTCAAAGAGACTTTTTAATTCTGTTAAAGGGTAAAGGGAGATTTTGTCATTATGAAGAAAAGCTATCTCTGACCTATCGAAGAAGTCAAGCCCTAATTCGTTTTGCAGGCTTTTCAGGTAACGCACACTTCCGTCAATTGAGCAGCCACTTGCGCCGTGCTGTTGCTCATCAACAGCCATTATAACAAACTGATCAAATTCGACGGTGAAAGAAGTATGAAGAGGAGTTCCATGAGCAGACCACTGTTCGCACAGTTCTTTCAATCCTGCTGAGAGTTGTTTTTTTTCTGTGGATGAGAAAGTCCTGCTGGACTGATAAATCCAAATTCGCGAGTGACCCGGTAATGATTCAAATGGAAGATACATAGACCAACAATTTTATCTTTCAAACTCAGCTTTCGATCAAAATGTTCCCCTTCATCTCTGCTGGAATGGGAACTCCAATTATTTTTAGGATCGTGGGAGCAAGATCGCCCAACTTTCCATCCTTGATTTTTCCTTTGTATTCGTCGTCAACAAAAATGCATGGAACCAGATTAGTGGTATGTGCAGTGTTTGGCGAACCGTCTTCATTTTTC
>JANYDR010000290.1 GCA_025363495.1 Cyclobacteriaceae bacterium
CGTAACCCTGGCGGCTCTGTGAACCTGGAATTTAGTATTAACGGACAATTCCAATCAGACGCCGCGGACCTTCAAATTTCAAATTTCATTTTTCACCTCTCAACGAACAGTGCGCAGCAAACTATCAATCAACTCATCCACGGGAGTCATATCATCATGCGCGGCAAGGTTCTTATAAGTGAGTAGAGATTGTACAGATTCCTCAATTTCCTTGCTCATTGCCTGAGTGAGCCCGAGGTTAAAATAGCTGTTCGGAAATTCGGGTTCGATACTTATTGAAATCTGGTAATGCAACTTGGCTAACGGCAGATTACCCAGTTCGGCATACAGATTGGCGAGGTTATAATGCGATTCAAAATGCCGTGGATCCTCCTTAAGACTTAGCGTAAAGCAATCCACAGCTTTACTATAATTGCGTGCTCTGGATTCTATTATTCCAAGATTGCAAAAGGCATCAGGCACGCTGTCAAACTCAACAATAGCCTTGAGGTAAAGATCTTTTGCACGCTCATCACCGTGTTCATCCAGCATGAGAGCCTCTTCAAATGTGCTGAGTTGATTGAGCTTTACGATTTTTCCACCGGCAAATAGGTTGAGCTGGCCTGGCTTGTCTGGATTTGCCGGGCGTTTCTTCCGGACAGGTCTGAAATCGAACTTCTCCGGTGGTTGAACAGGAAACTTGACCACTTTTGCCATGGCGGCAAAGATACAATTTTCAATAAGAAGTTGAGAATGGGTAATCTGAGAATTAAGAAGCCATTACTTTTCACGAGCAAACAAGCTTTCAGCTTTCAGCTTTTGGCTTTATGCTTTCAACTTTAACTGGCTTTTCTCTTTAGTGTCTTTGTTTCCTTACCAGCTTTTTTCTCCTTAGCCGATGCCGCTCCCTTTGCTTTCTCCATTGGCTTCTTTGCCTTTTCGATACTGGCCTTTAACGCGGTCATGATATCCACCACAGGTGTTTCTTCCTCCTGGATAGTAACAATCTCTTTGCCTTCGATCTTGGCCTGAATCATTCCACGAAGCGCATCCTGGTAGTTATCCTTCATTTCGATATCAACAAACTGTTTTGACATGGAGTCAACAAGCATTTTAGCCATCTTGATCTGCTCCTTGTCAACCTTTACATCCTCAAGAAGTTGTGGTACTTCAGTTATACTTCTAACTTCATTCGGATAGCGAAGTTTATAAAGCAGTATCCCATTCTTTTCCGGAGTCAATAAAACTACAGTTTCCCTGTCGCGAAGAACTACCCTTCCTACTCCCACTTTTCCGGATTCTTTCAAGGTCTTGGCCAATAGTGAATAGGTCTTGGCAGCAATCTCGCCATCAGGGCCTATAAAATAAGGGGCGTCAAACAAAGTAGGATGTACCTCAGATTCTTTGACAAAACCTTCAATGTCGATGACCCTTGTACTCTTAAGTTTCACCTTGGAGAAGTCGTCATCATCAATGATCACAAATTGACCAGGCTCATACTGATATCCTTTTACAATGTCTTCTGTCTTCAAAGTCTGGCCGGTAACCTTATCCTTCTTTTCATAGCTGACCTGATTATGGCCTTCCTTGGAAAGAAGATTAAAGCTGATTGTTTGACCAGAGTCGATGGCATTATAAACCCTGATTGGGATTGTAACCAGCGAGAAACGAATGTGACCTTTCCAGATAGCTCTCATAGCAAAAAAATTAGTTAGACTAGAGAATTAGTAATATGGCACTAAAGTATTGATAATGAAGGTATTTTCAAAATCAGTGGGCGATAAGAATCGAAGAATCTTAACTGAGAAATTTTTGACCACTAAGACACGGGGCCACAAAGAAGGCTCAAGGCTTAGTGTCTTTCTTAGAGGTCTAATGACTTCGTGGTTTAAGTTAAGAATCAAAGTAGTAGAGTCGGAAACTCTTGACCAGAAGGTCACGAAATCACAAAGCAGACTCAAAGTCATCGTACCTTCTTTGTGGCCCCGTGTCTTCATGGTTTAAAAAAAATCTCAGAATCAATGCTTCGTAGCATCATCAACCCTGAGTTTCTGAATCATATCTGAGCTCAGTGATTCCGCATAGGCCCCATAAGCATCGAGCAACAATCCCTTTCCTCCTTTGCTTGAGCTGATCGCAAATAGCACTTCACTGTCGTCGGGATTATTCATCCCTTCAAAACGATAAACTTTATCCACATGAAATTCTTCCGGCTTTAATTTCAAATCGAGCTGAGGACGCTCAAGCCATTCAGGATGAAGATTGAAATCCTGTATGTATCCCTCCTTTTTCAGGGCCGTCATTGCCTCTGATGATGTGCTGTATGCTTTCATATTGAACCTGATTAGCGCTGAATTTATGAAGAAATAATAACTAATTTAGAGCGTTACTGAGAATTATGAAGCAACTTTCAATAGTCGGTCTTATTCTGCTAATGAGCGCCTGCCATAGCCAAAAGACCTATCATACTGTAAAAGTTGTGAAGCCGATCTATCACCATGGATGGTACAAAAACAGCCGATGGCACAAAAAAATTCAGGTCGGGCGGGTCCGTATAAGATGGTTCGAAAAGCAAGGAGTAAAAACCGTAAGAATGAAAGGCTAAAAAAGATTAAAGCCGATAGCCTAGAGTTGAAAGCTTAGATCAATCTTCAAATTCCGCCTCTTCCTTCGCCATTTCACCTGCCCAATTTTCTAAGGGACAAATACAGATTAAAACTTGCGCAGTCCAGCTTTGTGCTTTTAGCTTTTCACTTTAAGCTTCATTGTACCCCTTTCAACGCCAGCTCCACCTGCCTTTTCATAAACATCCGTAGAGAACCACTCTGGCTCAAATGCGACGTCACTATCACACCATAAAACAGTGTGTTTAGTAAGTTTGTCACGTCTCTTGTGGAAGTAGCTTTCGTTATTTCCTTTCTGAAGATCGCTTCCAGCGCAAATTTTTCAAACATCTGGTCAAGGGATTGTATCTCCACAGATTGGATGTCGTGCACTCCGGGAAAAAGGAATTTCTTTTCCTCAGCTTTAATCGGAAAAGGTTTGAATGGCCTTTTGGGATTTGACAGATAGGAAACTAAACCAAGAATAATTCCAGGATGCTGCTCCAAATCTTCACTAAGTCTGTCAAACAGGTAGAAAATTCCCTGAAGTCCTTCCTTTGGTTTATCGTTTAACTCTACAACGCGTTTCAGGCACCATACCCGAAAGTAATAGGAAAGTATATCTTCCTTAGTGGCAAAGTACTTGAAGAGCGTGACCTTTGAAATTTTTACTTTTTCGCAGATGTCTTCGACGTATAAATCATCAAAGGGCTTCTTCCCAATCAACCTTACTGTTTGCTCCAACACCGCCAGTTTAAGGCGTGCGGCTTTATCTTTTCTCAGGCTCATACTATAATACTATATGTTTGACGGGAAATAATGCATTTAAGATCAAATAGCCTAACGATATTCCACGAAGTGATTTCATTATCTTTAGATAATCGAAAAAACTGCCGGACACTGATTACTAATTTATTGCTTAATTTATTTTTTATACTTTTATCAACCACAAAAATTCTATACCCAGAAAC
>JANYDR010000377.1 GCA_025363495.1 Cyclobacteriaceae bacterium
CATGTTTTTCATCATGATATCAATTCCTTTTGTAGGTTCAAGCGCCCGGACCAAAACCGCATACGCCTCTCCTTCCTGATTGGTTACTGCATTGAAAAGATGATGTATCCCATAACATAAATAGACGTAAGCATGTCCCCCCTCTTTAAACATAACAGCATTACGGGTCGTCATTTTATTCTGATACGCGTGGGAGCCTTGCTCCTTCGGGGAATAGGCTTCAGTCTCAACGATCATTCCACCAATGGTCTTCCCTTTAAATCTTGTAAATAATCCCTTTCCCAAGAGCCCTTTCGCAATCTTCACAACATCCTTTCCACTATAAAAAGACTTGTCTAATTTCATTGATGTGTTAATAATTTGTTAAAGCAACTGGAGATTTTTCTTCGTCGGTACCCATCAGTGAAAAACCTCGGATGGCTTTTTGCATTGACCGTTTCACGCAAAGTTCGCAAAAGTAAATTCGCAAAGCCCGCAAAGACTAAGAAAGATATGATTTTGCGATTCCCTTGCGACCAAACTGCGCGGACTTTGCGTGAAACTTCCGAGCACTTCGCCAGCGTAATGACATTGCCTATTACTCACAAAGGTAACCTCACTCCATTTAATCTCTAACTCTACGGATTTAGTAGGTTTTCGATTAGTACAAACTGTTATACTTTTGGCACCCGAAACAAAATCTAAATAACCAATCATGAAAAAAGTTTTAATCGTTCTCTTCGTAGTCGTTAGCTTTCTCGCAGAAGCTCAGGTCGTGACACCTGCAGCAAGCACTGCAGCAATGGTTAGCACCGTAGTGGGACTTACTGAAGTAAAAGTTGAGTACTCCCGTCCAAAAGCAAAAGGTCGCAAGATCTTTGGTGAAGGTGCTGCATTTGTAAGACCGTATGGTGTGTTGTGGCGAACTGGCGCAAACGCCGGCACTGTAGTTACATTCAGCGATAATGTAAAATTTGGTGGCGTAGATGTTCCGAAAGGCAGCTACTTGTTATTGACAATGCCTGGAGCAACGGATTGGGGTGTTATTCTTTACAAGGACATATCAATGGGCGGAAATACGGACCTATATGATAAATCAAAAGATCAGGCAAATGTTACTGTGAAAGCACAAAAATTAACAGAGAAGGTTGAAACAATGACGATCGATATCGCTGACCTTTCTGAAGATGGCAAGACAGCAAATCTTCAGATCGCCTGGGAAAATACTTCTGTAAAAGTGCCTATCACTGTTGACTTCGACGCTAAGGTCATGAAGAGCATTGAGGCAAATACTAAAGTAGGTTATAACAATTTGTTCCAGGCTGCAACTTATTATTATGACAACGGGAAAGACATGAAGCAAGCTCTTACATGGACAAATGAAGCTCTTGCAGCGTATCCTAAAGATTCACCAGCACCTTACTGGATGCTATTGCAGAAAGCTAAAATTCAAAAAGCACTAGGCGACAAGGCAGGTGCCATGGCTACTTCAATGGCTTCTAAAGCTGCTGCCGAAAGTCAAAAGAATATGGACTATGTGAAGTTGAACGATGAATTGATGAAGGGATTAAAATAATACTCGTCCGCCGAAGGTGGAGAATAACAGATCGTCCTGTCAGCTTAGGTTGGCAGGACGATTTTTATTTTGAATGAATTGAATTACGGGAGCAAGTACTACCACAGCAGCACATCCTACTATATTGTACAACAGGAAGGCAACATCTGTATAGAAATATAAATAGAGAATCAGCATCTCAGCAACAATAGCAGACCAAAATACAGCTGTTGATTTTAAGTACTTGATATAAAAAGCCGAAAGGAAAATTCCCAGGATCGTCCCATAAAACAGTGACCCTATGATATTCACAAATTGGATCAGGTTCTCAGCCTGATTTGCCAGTGACGCAAACAACATCGCAAACACAGCCCATGTAACTGTCAACCACCTGGAAGCTGTCACGTAATGCCGGTCTTCTTCATCAGGCCTGATTGATCTCTTGTAAATATCAACGACCGATGTCGATGCAAGGGCATTCAGTTCACTAGCCATAGATGACATGGCCGCGGAAAAGACGACAGCAAGCAAAAGACCAATCAGTCCGTGAGGCAAATACGTCATTACATAATTTATAAAAACGTAATCCTTATCCTGTGTGTTTGCATCCGGAAGGCTCTTCTTGATAACTGCTTTCGTTTGGCTCCTTAGTTCTCCTTCTGCCTGTTGAATTCCTTTCAACGTCTTCTTCGAGTTGGAAATATCCGATTCATTCCCATCCTGAATTGCCTTGACTAATTGACCCGCCGCTTCTTTCCGTTGATCAAAGACAGTTTGATATGATACTTCCAACTGTTTCAGCTCAACAGATGCTTCGGTTTTCATAGCTTTTTCCCGCAACGAAGTGTTATGAATCAAAGGTGCCTGGTGAAATTGATAAAAAACGAAAATCAGTATCCCTATGTAAAGAACGATGAACTGCATTGGTATCTTCAACAACCCGTTAAAGATCAAACCCAAACGACTTTCAGTTATAGAACTTCCTGAAATATAGCGACCAACCTGCGATTGATCTGCACCAAAATAAGACAAGAATAAAAACAATCCACCAATCAGCCCCGACCAGATATTATAACGATCGGATAGGTTAAACGAGAAATTGATCATATTCAGCTTACCCATCTCCCCCGCCACCTTAAATGTATCCACAAATGAAATTCCTTCCGGAAGATTCCAAAAAGCTATCATGCCTGCCAGAATCATCCCCGACATAATAAATGCCAACTGATATTTCTGTGTAATGCTTACTGCCTTTGTTCCACCACCCACCGTGTACATCATCACAAGCAAACCAATAAATACGGTTGTAAGATTGATATTCCATCCAAGAATAGTAGAGAGAATAAGAGACGGAGCATAAAGTGTAATGCCTACTGATAATCCCCGAAGCATCAAAAAGAAAAAAGCAGCCAGTGTTCTGGTTTTAAGGTCAAAGCGAGTCTCCAGGTATTCATACGCGGTAAAAACCTTGAGCTTATGGTATAACGGAACAGCCGTTACAGAAAGAATGATCATCGCCAGCGGAAGCCCGAAATAGAATTGAAGAAAACGCATGCCATCTTCGTATGCTTGTCCAGTGGTCGACAGAAAGGTTACTGCGCTTGCCTGCGTTGCCATGATGGAGATGCAAACTGTCCACCAGGGAAGACTCTTACTACCCAGCAGATACCCATGCATGTTATGAGTGCCGCGCGTTTTCCACGCACCATAGACAACAATTAAAATCAACGTTCCAAAAAGAGCAATCCAGTCAATTGCGTTCATGAAAAGGAGAATGTAATGAAGGAATAAATTACCAGTTGAATGATCATCACGATCAAGACAAGCCAATACCAGCCACTCCATCGCTGGAATACAGGAGGCTTTTCATTCTCTGAAGGTTCCATTATTTTGATTGCTTAACTTTTTGACTTTGGGGCTTTGGAGTCTTTCCTATGGATGCCAGATTGGCAAACAGTTTATAAGCACCTATCACTCCTTCGGGAAGCTCACGAAAAAATGACAGTCCTGTGTATATGTAATGACCATTACCATAGTTGGCAATAAGAAGACTTCCATCTTTCGCTGTTTCCCCTGTATCATTCATTGAAAGAATGGCCTGAAAATTAGGGTCCCACTTGTCCGGAAAATAAAGCCCTCTCTCCTGAACCCATCCCTTAAAGTCATCAGGAGTTATCTTATTGGGATAATTCAATACGGGACTATCGGGTTTTAAAATCCTTACCTCGCTATTCTCCTCCGTTACCCGATCGCGCGAAATACTTAATGGATAAGGAGAAAATTTATCAACCTCCAGGTCAGAATTTGTATTGTATTGCACGATCATCGTCCCTCCCTCTTTTACGTACTCCAGCAAATCATTCATAAAATGACGAATACGTTCATTTGTATTGAGTGCTCTGATACCAAGGACAACTGCATCTAGCTTTTTAAGATTGGAAGGAGTCACTTCCTCATCTTTCATCTCCCAAACTTCATAACCAATATTCCGAAGTGCTTCGGGTATGCCATCACCTGCCCCCGAAATATAGCCGATCAATTGTCCTTCTTTCTTTATATCCAGCCTGACAGCACTTGATTTTGAAGAGGGTAATAACGTTTGAAACGGAATATGGTCGTAAGAAATGGTTTGAACAGAGGAAGAGTATGATTTGCCATTAATATCAGCCTGAGCCTTTATAGTAAACGCCCCATCGGTTTGCCCCGGATAGATTGCAAAATCGATCTTCTTTTCTTCTCCGCGTTTACCGAGATCAATGCTCACTGACATGGGCTCTGCTTTCCAGCCATCCGGCAGTATAAGCTTTACCGTTCCTTTCAATGCATTTCCCGAGGTTGATTTCACAAGCAACCCAATTGTCTTTGGATTGGAATCTTTAAACACAAAAACCTTTTGTGAAAGATTAATTAAAACAGGCGGAACAACTTCAAAAGGACGACTTAGCTCACCTTTAACTGGATCAGTCCATTTATAAATCAATGGGGCCTTTAAGTCAACGCGTTCGCCATTTGTCTCAATGGTATAATTTACAAAGAAGGCTGGCCCATTTTCAGGTTTACCAATGAAGGAAGAGTTGGGTACCTTAAATAATCCTTGTGAGTGTTCTTCACGGAGCCAGTATGGATCGGTGTAACCGGCATCAGCCTTGAGATTTCTTTTCATCTTGAAAGTGTACAACTTATTAAATTGAAGATCAGTATTCACAGCTGAGTCAATAGAAAGAGGCACACTACTTATTTGCAATAATTTAATCGACGTTTTTGATCTATTCACAATTTCAAATGAACCAGTTACTAATTCTCCCGGCGCAATCCATGGTTGATCAGCTGTTACCTCAAAGTAGAGTCCAGCGCAATCCTGAATTATTTGATTTACCTCTATATTTTTTCTCTCCTTCCATATAGAAGGCTCAAGCCCTGCTATCTGCTTTCTTATCTGAAGTAATGCTGGAATGGATGAGGCGGGTTGCTCGAAAATAAACTCCTTTATTGCCTTCTCAACAAGTGGTGCGATCTTTTCTCCACCCTTAACCCTTGACCATGTTGTCACTATTCCATCAAATAAATCCTTGCCTGCTTTATCGCCTTTAACGTATTCAAAAAATTCGGACGAGTCTCCTCTTCTTCCGGAAGATCCGAATCCCTGGCTCTTGTGTTGTGAACGACTTTCTGCTGCTATTTCAGAATAGGATTTCCCAAGAAGCGTATTGTAAGTTCCCATGTTTACACTCACTACACCGGGGGTATTTTCATTGATCGTTTGATTCCACCAGCGGCCCGTGTTAGTGTATAATCTTTTCACTTGCCATGTACCAAATTCTTTTACCTGCTCAGGCAGATATTCCGGTCTATTGGAAAGATCAAATGCTTCTTGTGCCAGCACAGCGGAAGCTGTATGGTGTCCATGACCTGCTCTTTCATCCGGAGGGAATCGGGTAAGAATAACGTCGGGTTTAAATTGCCGGATCACCCGGACCACATCTGATAGCACCTCATCTTTTCCCCAGATCGCAAATGTCTCGGCCGCATTTTTTGAAAAGCCAAAGTCGTTGGCACGCGTAAAGAATTGTTCACCACCATCAAGACGTCGTGCCGATAACAGTTCCTGAGTACGTATCAAACCTAGTTGGTCGCGAATTTCAGGTCCAATAAGATTTTGTCCACCATCACCACGAGTCATTGAAAGATAAGCGGCCGCTGCAAGACGATCATTTGCCATAAATGTAATCGCCCGTGTATTTTCATCGTCAGGGTGGGCTGCTACGTAAAGCACCGAAGCAAGTACATTTAACTTCTTAAGCTTAAGCTGAATGGAGGCCGCATC
>JANYDR010000413.1 GCA_025363495.1 Cyclobacteriaceae bacterium
AAATTAAGTGAAGGTGAAGCATTCGAAGGACGCAATCTTAAAAACTATCAAAATCGAATACGCAACCAATTAGAAGATGCTGATAGCTACAAAACATATTGGGCAGGTATTTCAGAACACCTTGCCGGGGTTAAGAAAATAATTTTTAGTGAGGACGGTGTTTACCATATGATCAATCCTATAACGCTTAAAATTGTTCAAACAGGTAAATACTTACTGAATGAAATTTCTTTGACCCGCGTATCTACAGGTCGGGATTTCTTAATTCCAACGGCATTGGTTTCTGCGAACAGGGAAATAGCGCTGATCGGAAATCCTGCATTTGCAATGAGTCGTAAAGGAACGTCCAACCTTTATAAGGGAAATGAATTTGAGGCAATTCAAAACGACGCTCCTGCTGTGCGAAGTGGAATGGCCGAGCTGCCCGGGACGCAGAAAGAAGTGGAGTCAATTCAAACAATGGCGGAAGACAAGGGAATTAAAACAAACATTCTTTCAGGCAATCAGGCAACTGAGTCGGAAGTAAAAAATCTGAAGAACCAGCAGATCCTTCACTTGGCGACGCATGGAGAATTCGATCAAACCTCGCAGGCCGACAGTTATCTGAAAGCTAAGCTGATCCTTGCAGGAGCAGGGGATACGGAGCCATTTCTGATGAGTGATTATTCTAAGTATGAAGATGGCTTTCTCACGGCTTATGAGGTCACACAATTGGAGTTGTCCCTCACGAATCTTGTGGTGTTATCGGCATGCGAGACGGGTACGGGTGATGTTCAAAGCGAAGAAGGTGTATGGGGATTGCAGCGAGCTTTTCAATTGGCAGGAGCTAAAACTGTAATGGGTTCACTCTGGAAGATTAGCGATGAAGCAACGGTTACATTTATGGAAGCTTTTTATAAGAAATATTTTACTGGTGCCGGGATTAATGCTTCGTATACGGCGGCGATGGAGGCAACTATGAGTGAGTATCCTCATCCGTATTTCTGGGGTGCATTTACGTTGACGGGGGTGAATTGACATGAACTTACTTATAGAACCACTTTTACATTTTTTATTTAATGTTTTAAAATTTGACATTCTTTTAACCTGAATCAAAAATGACCAATATTGAATTTTGAATATAAAAGTGAAATTATTTTTCTGTAAACTGTTACCTATAAACTTAGCGCATGAAGTTACTTCTATTATTCCTTTGCGTTATAATCGCAGCCCCCTCGTTTTCCCAAAACCTTCGTTCCGGTGGTGCCCTCAAACCCGAGCAAGCTATCATGGATATTCGCCATTATACGGTCGCTTTGAATGTTGATCCGGAAAAACAATCATTAGATGGTTACACAGAGATTGATCTAAGATTATCAAGTGCGTCGCCGATACTGATTTTCGATTTATGGCATGGATTGACAGTTCAGCAAGTTTGGGTGAATGGTAACAAGGAGCCTTTTGTCCACAGCGAAAATGATTTATTGACAATCACGGGAACCAAGCCTTTTGCAATCGGAAAGATAAATGTGAAAGTGGCGTATGGAGGTAAGCCTGGCATTGCAGTTCGGCCACCCTGGACAGGCGGATTCCAGTGGAGCAAGGATGAACAAGGAAACCCATGGATATCAGTAACGTGCCAATCGGAGGGAGCCAAAATATATTTCCCCTGCAAAGATCATCCCAGCGATGAACCCAACGAAGGTGCTGATATGATCATCACAGTGCCTAATGGATTATCGGTAGCAGCGCCGGGATTATTGCAAAATGTAAAGAAATCAGGAGCAACGTCGACCTGGCATTGGAAGACAAACTATACGATCAGCAATTATTGTATCGTGTTTAATGTAGGAAAGTATAAAGTTGTCACAAGACCATATACAACTATATTGGGTAACAAGGTGCCGATGGAGTTTTATGTCCTTGAAGAACATGCAGATAAAGGACCGCATCTTCTTGAAATGCTTGAACAGACAACACATATCCTCGAAAAATATTTTGGGGAATATCCCTGGGCAAAAGAAAAGATCGGATTGGTGGAAACGCCTCATCTTGGTATGGAACATCAATCGATGATTGCCTATGGAAATAAATTTAATTACACGAAAGTAGGAGGCGAAGATTTTGACTGGTTGCTCAACCACGAGTTCGGGCATGAGTGGTGGGCAAATAAAGTTACCAACAAGGACTGGGCACATATGTGGATACAGGAAGGTATCTGCAGCTTTGGAGATGCTTTGGTAATCCGCGATATGGAAGGAGAGGAGGCATATTTGAAGAGAATGCGTGAATATGCCCGCGGTTCACAAAATAAAAAACCGATTGTGCAGGGTGAAGTCGTTGATTCTGATGATGCCTATCATGGAGACATTTACGGGAAAGGAGCATTCTTTATGCACACATTGCGTTATGTTCTGGGTGACCGCGTTTTCTTTCCGATTCTGAAGAAGCTTGCCACCGATCCTTTATACACATATAACAACTTTATAACTACCGATGACGTTGAGAGACTTTTTAGTGCTGATTCTCATACCGATCTGAAACCGTTATTTGATTTCTATTTACGAACTACGAATAAGCTGGAGGTTGATGTTAAACAAATTGGAGATCAAAAATATGCCGTTAGCTTACTTAATTATGAAGGTAAGTTGCCAGTGGATATTTCAATAGATGGATCGATCAGTCGTACAACGTTGGATAACAAGGCTGTAGTTATTGATAGCAAAAGTCTGCCAGTGATTGATGCAAAGGGATTTTATTTGAAGAGAGTTATTTTGGAGTAAGGTTATTGGAAACGCCTTCGGTGGTTTAATGCATTCAACACTGAGGACACGGGGCACGGAGGAATACCCACAGAGCGTTTGCATTGGTGAACTTTTTTAAGAAAATATTCAGCAGACGCTCTGTGGGTATTCCTCTGTGGAACTCCGGTACGCTCTGTGGTGAAAAAATGAGCTCCGAAGGAGTGATTTTCTCATTTCGCTATTCCAGCTTCCGACAACAAAATCAATAATCCAAGTTTAATCCCGTCAGCACCTTTGTTATTCAGCCACCACTCACTCAATGAATGAGCATTGTTGCTCTTGCCGCCTGCTCCAATCGTTACAGCTGGAATCCCTTTTGAGATAGGAACATTTGCATTTGTTGATTCAACGTCCAGTTTAGGAGTTGCACCAAGATATCGCGCTGCAGCGAGGCTTCGTTGGATGATAGCCTCTTTTTCCGGCGTAGCACCCGATGGACGATAACCGATTTGATCAATGACCATCGTCAATGCAGGGCCTTTCTTTACACTGCGGTTGTAATCATCAAGACCTCTCTTTAAAGATGTTTTGAAGATCGAATCAATCTTAAGTAACTGCTGTGGACTTTCAGATCGCATATCAACCTCGGCCCATGATTCAAATGGAATTGAGTTTACTGAAGTGCCACCACCTGTTCTCCCAACATTAAAGCTGGTTTTAATTCCAGTTGATGTAAACTTCGTGGCTTCATCCGAGAAATAATTGATGCCCTTGGCCATGGCATGATGTGGATTACCTAATCCAAATGCCCCCCATGAATGTCCACCTGGTCCTTTATAGGTTACACGGTAACGGACTGAACCGAGTCCCCGATTAACAACGGTAGCAATATCGGTACCGTCAATAGAGATCCAGGAGTCAATTTTAATTTTGCTTTTGTTGACGACGTATTTTACTCCACGAAGGTCTCCAAGTCCTTCTTCCCCAAGACTGGCAACAAACAAGACGTCGTCATTTGTTTCTATGTTAGCTTTTTCAAGCGCCCGAAGAATAGTAAGCAAAGAGATGAGGCCGCGTGTATCGTCTGAAATTCCTGGAGCATAAAGTGTGTCTCCTTTTATTTTAACTTTTACATCAGTTCCTTCCGGAAAAACAGTGTCAAGGTGGGCATCAATGACTACCGTCCTTCCACCTTTTTTTCCTTTACGCCAGGCCAGTACGTTTCCCAGTGAATCAATTTGCGCATTATCTGCTCCGGCAGCTGCCAGTAATTGTTTGAACCGCTGGGCGCGAACCATTTCTTTAAAGGGAGGTGACGGGATTTCCGTAAGTTCAATATGTTCTTTGCGGGTAGTGGGTTCAAGATTGTCAATAATAGCAAAAGCATCCTTAACAGATTTATTTTGTGCAATCGATTGGATCTCTTTTGAATAAGGATCCTCTTTGCCAGCGGCCTTTTTTGCCTGAGAAAAACCAGACGTTATGAAAGCGATTAAGCAAAGAGTTAAAATTGATTTCGGGTATTTCATAGTAACGATTTCAAGGTTGTGATAAATATATTGATATCATCCTTTGAAACAAACATGTGACAGGATATTCGGATCGCATTATGTTTTGCCAGTAATTTCACAATAATGTTTTTTTCACTGAGTGCATGATACACATCTTCATTTTTTGCCTTTTCCAACGTGAAGGAGACAATGCCGGTGGATAATGAAGGGTCTTCAGGACTGATGATTTTTAAACCGGATATTTTTTTCAATTCGCTAAAGCAATAGTTCCTTAACTCCAGGCAACGTTGTTCAATCTTTTCTGTTCCGATTCGGTTGAGCCAATCAATTGATGCTCCCAGTCCAATAATGGTGGCAACGTTTCGGGTGCCGGATGATTTTGAATAAGTGCTGTAACCCGATAAAGCAAAGACTGGCTGTACATTATTTTGAAAGCGTTTATTCAGATAAAGAAATCCAGTTTCTTTTGGTCCCAACATCCACTTATGTCCGCTGGCTGAGTAGGCGTCAACGTTTAACGCTTTCACATCCACTTTTGTGAGTCCTGGTGCCTGCGCTCCATCCACTACTAGAAAAATTCCTTTCGACTGCGTGATCTTCGAAATGTCTGTAAGCGGCATCAGCATGCCAGTGCTTGTATTGACATGACTTAGCATGATCAGCTTAGTCTTTGGTGTTATATTTCTAAAAACCGCTTGAATTACCTCGTCCTTGTTTTTTGACGGCATGGGCACATCCATTTTCTTAAGAACAGCACCTTTTGTCTGCACAAGATATTCAAGACCAACTTCACCGCCCCCGTGTTCATCTGTCGTGGTTAGGATCTCGTCTCCTTTTGCGAGATTAAGAGACTGGCCGATAAGACTGAGCCCCTCTGTAGTATTTCGTGTGATGAGAATTTCTTCCAGGTCGGCATGAATGAAGTCGGCAACTTTTTTCCGTACGGCTTCCATTTGGTTACCCAGCGGTCCCCAATTTTCTGACACAGGATTCATTTCAAGTTGATGCATCGAAGAAGTTATTGCATCAAGGACTGTTACCGGACTTGGTCCGAGGCTTCCGGTATTGAGGTAGATTCTATTCTCGGGAATTAATAATTCTTTCCGTATGAGCTTAAATAGTTCTTCATCGTTAGCGGCGCTGGAAAAATCATTTGTGCGGTTGTGTTCCT
>JANYDR010000454.1 GCA_025363495.1 Cyclobacteriaceae bacterium
CACCGATTTTATCACATATAAAGTTCAAAGAACGGCTTACTCCATTTATGACCATAAACTTCTTCTACCTTTCCAAAATGATCTTTGGGTGCGGATGATTTGATTGCATCAAGATAACTAAAAAACTCTTGTCTATTTTTATTCGAAAAAACTGCTGTATTATATTTTTCAATTTCATTGCTGAGCGGTTTTTCTGCGAGATATGCCCTGCATGCATCATCCACAAAAATGGCACTACAGTACGGCAAAATCGTTGAAATAATATTAATATCAGTCCACAGCCCTCTATTTGGAGGCTTTTTCTGTCCAGCAGAAGCCTTTTTTGCAACAGTAGCCCACAACATAGAAGAAATTTTTATATAAGGTGTTTCACGAAAATAGTCAGATTTAAAGAAATCCATTAGTGTGGGCCACTTCAGCACTGTTTATCTTTTTTTTAAGGATTTCTATCATTTGATCTAAGAGAACTGTTGCCATGTTAGGTATAAGCAAGCCGGGTTCAATTGGAGTTCCAGAATTTGCCATAGCAAAGTTAGATAGTTGTTTTTTATATGAATCAATTATGTAGTTGGCATGACCTTGGACTTCTTCATTAAACCAGAAATCAAAACCTCGATTTTTCTCCGTTTGCCACCTTTGAAAAAGAGGTATTAGTGCTGTTACAATAATTTCTTTATTCTTTTTTAACTCCTCTATTAATTCAGGCCAGCCTTCGCTACGCATGGATATTATAAACCGTTCCTGCCAATCATTGATATTTCCATGAGTAATGCTATCAATGGTGAGGTCCTTTACTTCTTCGCCTAGCCATTTTTTGAACTGATATATAATTTGAAATCGATGAATAGTTTCATGGTTATAAAAGGAAACTTTATTTGAGAGAAGTTCGTACATCCTTTTGAGTGCTGCATAATGCTGAGATAATAATGATTCATACTGATGAAAATTTGAATCGGGACAAATGATTAATTGCAACTTTACCAACTCATGGATTTTTTCAAAAAAGGATTTCCAAAATGGTAGAAGCTTATTTTTTTGATAGGCATTCGTTTTTGAATTTAATGACTTCATCATATTACTGATGATATTTTGATCTAAATAAATAATTTTTTTATCTAACTTAGGAAGAGGATATCTGACGCTAGGCTCACTGCCTTTTGGAAAAAAACATTCGCTACACCTCCGTGTATATGATTTTGAAAAAATTGATAGAACTCCAAAAGTTTCTTTGAGGCATTTGGGGCATCTTATATAGGGCTCTTGGATAAAATCTTTTGGGCTAATTGTAATATATTGATTGTTCTGATTCATCATTAGGTCATCCAAACCCCTATTAAAACTATCTATGTTGAGATCGCCATATTGTAGATTCTAGATTTTATCTAACATTACGCTAATTCTTGATGAAAAGCATAGTTTCTAAAGAACTGCTCAACGAAGTAGTCTCCGAGGGATCGCTGTCACTTTACGCTCCCCAATTACAGGCCGAAGTATGGGTTATCAATCGGTTTCGCTATCCGGATGTTAAAAAGTGTGCTCTATAACTTTTATACCTATGCGATATTTGATCCTTATCATTTTCTTAACTTTCACGGCCTGCGCCACCTCTAATCCGGGACATCTTAAGGGAGAGCTCCAAGCCCTCTTTATCCCCGCTCGATCGGACATGATTTATTATCGATCGGTGGCTCAAGATAGTTGGGTACGTTCATCGCTTGATGGCAAAAACGTAAAACGGATCTTTGCATCTAAATATGGAATTGTCGACGCATCACCTGATGGACAAACGATTGTCTTGAATTCAAAGGAGGATAAAATAGAAAATCGGGGAAGCGCCTTGTTTATTTATCGCGTGATGGGCTCAGATTTAAGGGAGGTGCCACGCCCTCCATCAGGTTATCAGTTCGATGAGGCGGCTCTTTCTCCAGACTCTACCCAGTTGGCGGCAAGTGCAAAAATGCCTTACCTACAGGGTATAGAGGAGCCGCCATACGATGACACTGTCTATCTGATCGATGTGAATACCCTGGGCGTGAAACCCCTGAAGAAATACCCGGAAAGTGGTCAAGTATATCACATCTATTGGACAAAGGATGGGAAGAAGATCGTTAATGATACTCTCCAGTGGAATCGGGCAAGTAAACCCTTCCAAGAGCTTATATTAGAAAGAACGCCTTTAACAAATACGCTCAAAATACGGAAAGAATATGCGGAGTCAATCACGATGTATCGGAACGACATTCGTTATTTTGGGAATGATCTGAGGGCTTCTCCTATTCTTCCTCATACTCAGTGCGGTCCTTATAAAGTAAGTGCGATCGAAGGTTCTTCCGACGATCAAGATACGATTCTTCGACTTTCTGATTCAAAGAGTAAAATAGATCTCGCGAACATAGAAGGGAGGTATGGGGGCGGCGATTGTCTCGGTCCAGTACCTCTTAATCCGACGTTTACATCCGATTGCAACTTCGTTGTTTTCACGCTGGGCGATGATCTATTGATGGTCGATATAAAAACCCGCCGGGTAACAAAAATCGGCCGCGGAAGTGATCCGGTATTATTTCCTAACTGAGTTCTATAGAGATGAATATTCCTGACCGATCGACATCATCGTCAGGCTGTTGGCACTTCGTGCATCATTCATCTATTCCCATAGACTTTTTCTTCATCCGTCCAGTCTTGGTAAGCAATTGTTCCATCCGCTCCATCTTCCTGTTCCATCACAAGCAGTTTCTGTATGGTTTTTTCATCTACGTTAAAATGACCTCGGTCGCGTAGATTTTTCAGCACTCGTATACATGCGAAAATAAGGTCTCGTCGCGCAGTCTCGACGACTTCATCATCCCCCTCATGGTCTTTTCGCCATGTACACCATTTATCCAGAGTCTCTAAAAAAAGTTTCCACTCCGGCGATGCCAATTCCACAAGTTCACTGGGCCATCCGCCATTTAAGCCGACATTCACGAATGTTTCGTCAATTTGGCTCCCGTGAACTGCGTCCAGGTAAAGAATGAAAGAGTCAAAGTTGTTACCATAGAGGGCTTTTATCCCAGGCAATTCAACGATCAATGCCTGCTCCAAGCATTGTGCCACATGAGAGGCTAGATTTTTATTTTGATCCATAAGCTAATCCCAAGAGCTGCAATATCCGTTTTGAATTCGATTGCGCAAGATTTCTTCGACCACCTGAGGATATCTATAGAGAAAAAAATCACGATGAAAGTTTATTCTGATCCACCAACATTTTTCGAATTCGTTGACAGACCAATTCATTCTCCGGACGATATGGCAGAAGGATACTGCTGCGCGCCCAAGATAGGACGATGCGAATTCCTCCTGCCCCTTCCTTAGCTCGAACAATCCATTTCCAGCCGCGTTCGCGGATTTTTCCGCGTCGGTTTTCTTGATAGACGGTCGTCGGTGTCATAGTGATCTTACCCAAGACGATTCGTTGGCCGGGATCGATCCCCAAGGTGTTGACGGAGAAAAAGACGGCAAACAAAAAAATGAGCAATACGGCAGCATATTTCATGGCTTCCGGAAACCTTCCCCATTGCAAGCCCATCGCAGCCCACAACAAGAACCAACCGAAAATAGCTAACGAAACTTTTATGGGTATAAGACGAAATATGAGCAGTGAATTCCGAAGTCTGATTCGCCAGGTCCCAAGAGTAATATGGAGAATCGCTGAATTTTCATCGATACGTTGAGATTGAAGCATATTCCTGTTTTATTAAGATAGAAGTGACGGATGTGGCTATTGAAATATGAGTGGGATGGCGGCTGAAATACTCCTGACCGATCGTCATCAAAACGAACTCCACTCACTGTACATTTTATTCTCACTGACAAGACAAACTCAAAACCGCTGATCCATCTGGCGATGCTGCGGTTGCTTGCCAAGAAGCGCCGTTGTCGGTGGAGACTTCGATGTGACCGTTTTGGGTGCCGGCATAGATAGCATTCACGCTGACACAAAGACCGTTGACCTGAGAGCCATCGGGTGGAGTCGCAGTTAATGTCCACGTAGTGCCGCCGTCCCGAGAGGTGGCCACATTTCCATTTTGAGTGCCGGCATACAAAGTTCCATTCGCAACGACCAAGGCCGTCGCTTCAGAATCATCGGGAGTATTGACCGTTGGCCAAGTATTGCCACCATCGGATGAGACCTCGATCTGGTT
>JANYDR010000446.1 GCA_025363495.1 Cyclobacteriaceae bacterium
ACTTATGAACGCGGCGAAGCTGCGAATCCGTGGGCTTTCAGTTTTGGATACTCTGTATTATCCGTGAAAATCCGTGGCATCCGTGGCAAAGTTTTTTTCGACTCAATCATCACCCTTTCCTTTCCTCACAAAGCTCCACCAACACATTATTCGTCCCTTTCGGATGCATGAACACAATCATTTTATTATCTGCTCCGGGCTTAGCTTCATCCGATAGCATCCGAAATTCCTTATTGGAAAGTTCTTCAATGCTTTCTTTTACAGAATCAACAGCAAACGCCAGGTGATGCAATCCCTCGCCGCGTGTTTCTAGAAATTTTGCGATAGGTGAATTGGCGCGGGTGGCTTCAATCAACTCAATCTTTATTCCTCCCACATCAAAAAATGAAGTACGGACGCCTTCCCGTTCGACATCTTCCGTCTTATACGGTGGCTTGCCCAACAGCTTTTCAAATAGCTCGTTGGACTTCTGAAGGTTCTTCACGGCAATGCCGATATGCTCTAATTTCTCCATAACGCTGTAATTGGTGGTTCTTTAGTATTTTTGTGGAAACTTTTACTGGATTCTCAAGGTTTACTACCAATGGCAAAAGTAATGATTGAAACCGTCAGTGACGCACACGTGGAAGCGGCACGCGTTCAGCAGCAGATAAAGGACTATCTGGGCCTGCGCACGTCGGACCTTATATTTGAGTACAGCATGCAAGATGGAAAGGTGAAACTCGACCTGATTACTATCAATCCACGCCATAATCAGTCATTTTTATTTCACTCCGAGCAGGGCGCCGACAAAGTGGATGGACTGAAGAAGATGCTGGACTACGTTCAGAACTATAAAGAGAAAGAGAATTCCTATACAATACAGTGGGTTGCAAAACCTGAGCATGAACTTCACACGTCGTATTTCAGGGCGGGTAATATCCTGGAAGCGCTTGAGAAATTATATTACGGACGCGACAGGAACACAATTACGGTTTTTAGTGTTGTGTTGAATCCGGTGAGTTAGGAATTAGGCATTGGGCATTAGGTATTGGGACACTTTCAAATTGAGATTTAGTAAAATTAAAAGCATAGGTTATGATAAGTGTAACAGAAAAGGCAAAAGAAAGAATCATCGCGCTCCGCCAGGAAGAAGGTCGCGAGCCGAATAATAATATACGCGTTTCTGTAAAAGGCGGCGGTTGTTCAGGTTTAATGTATGATCTGAATTTTGACGACCAGGTAAAGCCAGTCGATCAGATATTTGAAGATAAAGGCATTAAGATTCTTGTTGACAAAAAGAGCTTACTCTATTTGCTTGGAACAACATTGGATTTCTCCGATGGTCTGAATGGAAAAGGATTTCAGTTTGTTAATCCTAATGCATCAAGGACGTGTGGATGTGGGGAGAGTTTTGCGGTGTAGGCCTCACCCTACCCTCTCCTCTCAGGAGAGGGTAGGGTGAGGTAGTACCGCAATACATTTCAACTCAATCGCAATTGGCGTTGGCAATGCATTCACCTCCACCGTTGTCCGGCAAGGTTGATTTTCTTTAAAGTACTCAGCGTAAATTTTATTAAAAGTAGCGAAGTCACCTTTCATATTGGTGAGAAATACCGTTACGTCCACGAGGTTCTCCCACTTTGAACCGGAAGCTTCCAGTATCAACCTGACATTCTCAAAAACAGAATGACATTGTTTCTCGATATCATAACTTACAATTACTCCTTTATCATCCAGCGTTACTCCGGGAATTTCTTTTGTACCTCGCTTCCGCGGACCAACACCCGAAAGAAATAATAAATTTCCTACTGTTCGGGCGTGAGGATAACTTCCTACTGGCTCCGGTGCTTTGTCAGAAGAAATGTGTTTGTCCATTTATCTTAATTTAAATATGATTGGCAATATCCATTGTTCTTTCTCGGGTCTTCCACGCAACAAGCCCGGTCTCCATTTTGGTGACGTACTTACAGCCTTGATAGCTTCTTCATCACATTCCTTGCTGATTCCTTTCAATACTCTTGCATTCTGAACATCGCCGCCTTCGCTCACAATAAACTCAACAAAAACAGTTCCTTGGGTTTCTTTTCTTCTTTCTTTTAACGGATAGCTTATAACTTTTGAGACATGTTCATAAAATGCTTTTGCACCTCCTACCGGTGAAGCTCGTTGTTCAGTCTTTCTATATTCAAACATCTCTCCATTATAATATTGCACTCCCTTCACCAGCAAACCATTATTGTACGACTCTGTGAATTTCAAATTTCCATTTTCATCATTTCCCTTCCACTCACCCGCTTTCACTCCATTTACAACACTCCCACTTTGAACTATCACCCTATTTAAAAAAGGAGAAAGATTACAATGACAGTAGCCATTACCAGCTTTGACGACTTGATTGCCGGCAGAGTCCCAATAATCAATAATACCGATCACGGGCTCGTCCTGCTGCCATAAATTATACGGCTCAAATATAAGTTCAGATTGCGGGGCTCCATTGGAATAATATGTTTTAACTGTTCCGGTGGGTTTATCGCTTTGAAAATTGGCCGAAGCCTTCTCCACCCCATCCGGATAATAATAGATACGCGGACGAACGCCATTATCATCTTTTAATCCTTCATTATAG
>JANYDR010000469.1 GCA_025363495.1 Cyclobacteriaceae bacterium
TAACCTTGGGCTCGGTGCTATTGTTGCTGCGCCTACATCTAACAAATCGGTAAACACATTGGCTTCGTTCTTTGGGCGTGTCAACTATAAATTTACTAACAAGTACATGCTTACGGTAACGATGCGTGCCGATGGTTCATCTAAGTTTGGCCCAAATAAGAAATGGGGCTACTTTCCGTCAGGTGCTTTTGCTTGGCGCATAATTGAAGAGGATTTCATGAAAGACATAGCTGTGATTAGCGATTTAAAGTTGCGGGTAGGTTATGGTAGAGTGGGTAATCAAGAGATTGATCCTTATCAATCGATGAGACGTTATCAAAATTCTAATTATCCCAGATTATTCATTAAGAAATCGGAGTTACCTGTAAATGCCTGACAAGATTATCTTTACCTAAAGATCAAGCAAAACCCAAATGGTGAAAGAAATACAAGTCTCATTTACCGATAAAAGTGTCACTGCATGGGGTGGCATGAAGCTGATGAAGGATATGGTTGACAGCATCGGCATTAAAGAATTTATGAATGGTCTGGACCTTCCAGAGAAAGGTTCTAACCGGGGGTATGAACCGATTCAGATCATTGAATGCTTCTGGACCAGTATCTGGATTGGTGCGGGTCGTTTCAGTCATTCAGCTTATTTGCGATATGACAAAGTGTTGCAAGAAATTTTTGGGTGGAAACAAGCCCCTTCTCAAAGTACCTACAGCAGGTTCTTTCAAAAGTTTAGCTGGAAGCGGAACACCGAAGTGTTTGTGCCGCTGCAAAAGTGGTTTGTCGATAACCTGAAAATAAAGAACGTCACAGTGGATTTTGACAGCTCGGTGATGACCCGTTATGGAGAACAAGAAGGAAGTAAGGTAGGCTATAACCCCCACAAACCAGGCCGCGCCTCCCATCATCCCCTCATGGCGTTCATAGCCGAAACACGCATGGTGGCCAATGCATGGCTCCGTCCAGGTAATACGGCAGCACTTAGTAATTGTAAAGCTTTTATTGATGAGACCTTTGAGATTTTGAAAGATAAGAAAGTAGGGTTGGTGCGTGCCGACAGTGGGTTTTACGCTAATGATTTTCTTACCTATTTAGAACACGAAAGAAAAACCAACTACATCATTGCCGTAAAGATGTACCCCACCATCAAACAGGAGCTACGCTCAAAGAAGGAATGGGCCAAACTAAAAGATGGGATGGAGATCACTGAGTTTGAATATCAATCGCCTGATTGGAAGCACCCCAGAAGAATGGTGTCCGTTCGCAAGAACGTTGAGGTACTCACCAAAGCCACAGGAAAGCTTTTATTGTTTGATGAACCGGTAGGCAAGTACCGCTACAGTCTATACGTTACCAACCTTGATCTGCCTGTAGAGCAGATTTGGCTTAGCTACAAAGACCGCGCAGACGCAGAAAACCGGATCAAAGAACTGAAATACGATTTTGGATTGGACAGCTTTTGTATGGATAAATTCTGGGCCACAGAAGCCGCATTCCGCACCATCATGATGGGATATAACCTGATGAGCCTGTTCCGCCAAATAGTGCTTCAGAGTAAGTCCCAAGCCACTTTAAGCACGCTAAGATTTAAATGCTTTGCATTAGGAAGTTGGATCACAAAACATGCCGGGAAAACAACACTGAACATCTCTGCTATTGGGGGGAAACGAATCTGGCTGGACGGATTATTCGATATCGTCAGGCAAAAAGATCAACCATTAGAATTTTCTAATGCATAATCTGGGATTATGTATCGGGTACAACAAGACTCGTAGGCCAGTCAGTGGCAAATATTCCAAATGCTGATCTTCATTGGGAAGCAACGTCTTCTTTCAATATAGGTATTGATGCAGGTTTCTTTGACAATCGTTTAACGCTGACAGCCGACTACTATGACAAAGTTACCAGTGATCTTTTATTCCAAGCTTCTATTCCACAAACAACCGGTCAAAGCAGTATTTTGTTGAATGCTGGAAAAGTTGGTAACACAGGGGTAGAACTTCTTGTCACTACCGTTAATATCGATCATAAAAAATTAAAATGGACAAGTAACTTCAACGTAACAGTCAATCGCAATAAGGTGTTGGATCTCAACGGTGAGACTCAACGGATTGTCGGTGCATCGAGCAGTAGTTTGTTTCCAGGTTCAGGTGCATCTACTACAAGTATCTTGCGAGTGGGGCAGCCCATCGGTTCGTTCTAT
>JANYDR010000490.1 GCA_025363495.1 Cyclobacteriaceae bacterium
CGGAAATTCGTGTAAAAATCAGTTCTTTCTTGCTGAAAAGAATTCATTTAAAATAATAGTTGCGTTGAGGACATTTTTCGCAGTTAAGAGGCTATTTGCACACTTTGCTGTGATAATTTACGTTCAGGCTGACCAGCGGCACAGCCTTTCTACAGCATTGAAATTTTTTTTGCTCAAAATCAAATTTTGTAAGACCTCCTTTCTGATTAAATTAGCAAACAAAGTAATTCTCAATGCAAACCTGGCTTTAATCTGACCTTAACTTCCACTCAATAAAAAAAGGTGATCACTAAAACCGCATCCGATAATGGCATATGTATTCGCGAGATTATTGGGTAAGGCTACTCCTGGCAGAGTAGAATAACGACCAATCTTTACATCTTACATTAATGTCCTTACTGATTAATCCATGTACGCATTAACGTCTGATTTAGAATTGAAACAGCGTTTCAGAATTCGCTCAGGATACCTTATGATAGGAAGCCTGTTACTGGCGGTTATTATATTGGCTGGCTGGAGCCTCGACATCGAATTTATTAACAGTCGCTTTCCACATACCAGGGCAATGAATCCATTGTCGGCCGTTTGCTTTGTTCTTACCGGAACTTCATTTCTTATTACTCATTTTTTAGAAAGAAAATCATTTTGGCATATCGTTGCCTATTGTCTTTCATTAATTGTTATCATGATCGGAGCCGTTAAGCTAATTGATATTGTAGCAGAGCTTAATTTAAATATAGACCTGATTCTCTTCAAAGACCAGGTGAATCAACCTGGAGGCCAAGTCAATATCATGTCTCCAAATACAGCATTCAATTTTATTTTGGTCGGATCGGCAATTATTCTATCCAGCCGCCCGGGCAGATTCGTTAAACAACTTGCTAATTACGCAGCTCTGATTTCATTGCTGGTGGCCGTCTTCGCCTTCATCGCCTATCTCTACCGCGTTGAAGATTATATCGGGATTCTTTCATATATCCCAATGGCCCTTCAAAGCGCAATCGGATTTGTGCTAACGGGGTTGGCTTTATTGTTTGCCAACAGTGAGAGCGGCTTCATGTCGATACTGACAAGCCCTTATTCAGGGGGCACGATCGCACGGATCCTGCTACCAACCTCTATTATCTTACCGATTACAATTGGATATCTAAATCTCCTAAGCCAATGGAGATCTCCGATTCCGGATGAATTAGGCGTTGCATTTCTTATAACTGTAATTGTCCTGCTCTTCTTTCTGATGATCATCTACGTTTCTGTTATCATAAATAACAAAGACATTCAGCGTAAAAAGCTGGATGATATACTTGAACGTATGAATCTGGAGCTTGAGCAAAAAGTTCTGGAACGCACAGAGGAAGTTAACAGAAGCGAACGTCGTTACCGGTCTCTTATCGAAAACAGCGGAGAGGGAATATCTCTTTTGGATAGCTCTTTAAATCCTATTTATCAAAGCCCTGCCGTGACAGTGATTACTGGCTACACGCTTGAAGAGAGAAATAAGATACCAGGTATGGATACTATCCATCCTGACGATCAGAGTGAAGGAAAGATATTATTCTCTAATCTGTTGAAAAATCCTGGTAAGCCATTTCGTTTTCAGTATCGCTTTCTTAATAAAAACGGTAATTATCAATGGGTAGAAGGTGTGGCAACCAATCTTCTTGATGACAATGATATAAAGGCAATTGTTACAAATTATCGTGATGTTACAGAGAGGAAGGAAGCCGAAAGCAAACTGGCCGCCAACGAAAAACGTTTGCGGGCTATACTTGAAAGCAGCTCAGACGCCTTTGTAATAACGGATGAAAATCTCGCCGCAAAATATCAAAGTCCATCGGCGGAACGAATGACCGGAATTTCTTTGGCCTATAGATTGGCTCACCCTGAAATAAGATATACTCATCCTGATGACATACCAATACTTTTAAAACTGGTAGAAGAAATAATAAAGCATCCCGAAACTCCACTTGATTTTCAACTTCGGTTTCTTCATTCCAATGGAAAATACATCTGGATTGAAGGTGTCATGACCAACCTTTTGGGCGATAAGAATGTAAAAGGCCTGACATTCAATTACAGGGACATAACAGATCGCAAAAATTTGGAAGAGCAGAAAGCTGCCAGTGAAAAAAGATTTCGGGCCCTTATTGAAAATATTTCAGATGCGATCATTCTTAATGATCAATATTCGAACATATTATATCAAAGTCCTTCGGTAACAAAGATTCTCGGTTATACTCCGGAGGAGCGAAAAGGAAAGCGTATCATCGATTATGTTCACCCAGACTACAAAGAACCTTTTATCGAGCTTTATAAAAATTTAGAAAAAAGCCCGGGCCAACCCATGCCTTTTCAATATCGATTTCTTCACAAATCAGGGAAATATATTTGGCTGGAGGGAGTAGTTACCAATCTCTTACATGATCCTACTGTAGAAGCCTACGTTGCTAATTATCGTGACATTAGTGACCGAAAAGAGTCAGAAGAAAAATTGCTTCAGGAGCGAACATTATTACGCACAATAATCGATAACATCCCCGATTATATTTATGTGAAGGACGTTGAGTCACGTCATTTAATCAACAATAAAGCAATGGTAGACCTTCTTACTGCTTCTTCAGAAGAAGAGACTCTGGGCAAGTCTTCCATTGAGTTTTTTGGAGAAAAGATTGCAACCCCCTACCTGGAAGAAGATAGGGAAATCATTAATTCCGGTATCGGGAAATTGAATTTCGAAGAATCCACGATCACACCCTCTGGCAAGTTTATTTATTTGCTCACTACAAAAGTTCCATTAAAAGACGTCAATGGAAAAGTGACCAGCCTTATCGGTATCAGCCACGATATCACGAGCCAGAAGCAGATCGAACTCGATTTACGAAACAGCAAATACTTTCTTGAAAAAGCCCAGCAAGTAGGAAATACCGGACATTGGATACTGGACACTAAAAACATGCAAAAACTTATTTTGTCCACTGAAACCTGCAGGATTTTCGAAATCGAACCTGAGCAATTTGATGAAAGACTTCAAACATTTTACGACTTTATTCATCCGGAAGACCTTACGCTAGTAAAGTCTGGCATGGAGTCTTCTATTGAAAATAATTCGTCCTATTCACTTGACCATCGCATCACACTGAAAAATGGAAACCTAAAATGGGTACATGAACAAGGTGAAGCAACGGTAAATGACAAAGGTGAAACCGTTTTTCTGATCGGAATTATCCAGGACATCACTGAGCGGAAAAAAGCAGAAGAAGAAATAGTAAACCTTAATACAGAACTCGAACGACGTGTAGAACTTCGAACATTTCAATTGCAGGCAGCCAACAAAGAAATGGAAGCATTTACTTACTCCGTTTCTCATGACCTTCGCGCTCCTTTGCGAATTATCGATGGCTTCAGTCAAATACTGATTGAGGACTACTCAAAAGTGCTGGATATGGAAGGTCAAAAAAATCTGGAGAAAATTATGAAGAATGCCAAGCGAATGGGAAGATTAATTGATGATCTCCTTGATTTCTCGCGGTTAGGCAGAACGGAGATGAAAGTGTCATTGGTTGACATGAACATACTTGTTAAGGAAGTACTTGAAGAAATTCAAATAAGTGGGATTAATTTACCGGACCATCTTCGACCCGAAAATTTATTACCGGCTAAAGGAGATTACAATTTGTTAAAGCAGGTCTGGACAAATCTTCTTACCAACGCCATAAAATATTCATCAAAAAAATCACAACCGGAAATTTTGATTGGCACAACGAATGAAGCGGGCAAAACTATTTACTTCGTAAAGGATAACGGTGAAGGCTTTGACATGCAGTATTACTCCAAGCTGTTTGGAGTATTTCAACGACTTCATAAAGCGGCAGAATTTGAAGGCACAGGCGTCGGGCTTGCCCTCGTTCAAAGAATTATTTCAAGGCATGGGGGATTTGTGTGGGCAGAGGCAAAGCTACACGAAGGGGCTGTCTTCTATTTTTCGCTGCCAGGTTCAGTCGACAATTAACCTTTACACTGCGCGGCATGATTTTTACAGTCATCTTCTAGCTGAAAGATTGTTTGTCTTCCACATAAATATTGATGAATTTTAATTGACCCTCTATTGATTTCAAGAAAAGTCTTTCAAGAAAAGTTAAGTCATGTTAATGACTGAAAAAGAAATCTATAAAATAATGTTGAAAATTCTGGCATAAACATACACTCTATGAAAAGCGAAGTGGGGAAATTTGAAGAGCAACTAGCCCTACTCGCTTCCATCATTGACTCCTCTGACGATGCAATCATAAGCAAAACCCTGGATGGCGTTATCACCAGTTGGAACCGGGGCGCTCAAAATATTTTTGGCTACTCGATGGAGGAGGCAATCGGAAAAAATAATTCTCTTATCGTCCCTCCCGGAATGATAAAAGAAGAAGCTGAAATAATCGAGAAAATTAAAAAGGGAGAACCTGTCAATCACCAGGAAACGCAACGATTGAAAAAAAACGGTGACCTCGTTGATATTTCATTAACCATCTCTCCCATCAGGAATAGTAAGGGAATCATCATCGGAGCTTCAAAAATCGCACGGGATATTTCCGGGAGTAAAAAGGCAAAAGCCGAAATATCTAAACTGAATCTTGAACTTGAAGAAAGGGTCGCGCTTCGCACAAATCAATTGCAGACTATAAACAGAGAAATGGAGGCTTTTACTTATTCAGTTTCTCGTGACTTACGTGCGCCCTTGCGCATTATTAATGGGTTTAGTCAAATCCTAATAGAAGATTATTCATCTCAACTGGACGAGGCCGGTCAAAAAACTCTCCTTAAGATCATGAAGAATGCTAAACGGATGGGGAGATTGATTGATGACCTACTCGCTTTTTCACAGTTGGGGAGATCCGAAATAAGAACGTCTGAGGTTGACATGAATCAACTCGTCAGTGAAGTGTTGGAAGAAATAGCGATTAGCGGAATTTCGATACCGGTTCAACTTCGGCTCTCTGATTTGCACTCAGCGCACGGAGACGTCAATTTATTAAAGCAAGTTTGGACCAATCTCCTGACAAATGCCATAAAATACTCCAGTAAAAAGAAACATCCGACGATTGAAATCGGAATGAAGAATGATGGTGATAAAAATATCTATTTTATCAAAGATAACGGGGCTGGTTTTGATATGCATTATTACTCTAAGCTATTCGGGGTATTTCAGCGACTTCATAAAGAATCAGAATTCGAGGGCAGTATTTATTTCACCTGCAAAGATTTACGTACTACTAAAGATTCTTCAGGTTCATAAATGGAATTTTATTTCTCACACCTCGTGTTTTAATATCCTTATGCGATTAAATAAAACTTACAATAAATCACTCAACCATGAATAATGAAATAGAAGTCTTGTTGATTGAAGATAATCTGGATGAGGCAATGCTAACCATCCGAAGTCTGAAAAAGAGTAACCTCGCCAATAAGCTGCTGCACATTGATGATGGAGCGGAGGCACTTGACTTTATTTTTGCACGCAATAAATACAGCTATAGAAATGTAGAGAACCCTCCAAAATTAATCCTGCTTGATCTTAAACTTCCAAAAATAGATGGTCTGCAAATATTAGAAGCCATTAAATCCGACTCCAGAACACGATTAATTCCTGTGATCGTACTTACTTCATCCAAACAGGAACAGGATATTATAAAAAGTTACGAGCTGGGGGTAAACAGCTATATTGTAAAGCCAGTAGGTTTTGAGGCTTTCTCAAAAGCTGTGGCCGAGCTAGGAATGTATTGGATGACGATGAATGTTATCCCGGTCACCAAAAGCAA
>JANYDR010000498.1 GCA_025363495.1 Cyclobacteriaceae bacterium
AGGAAATTATTCCGGCAGGCAATAACTTTGCAGCTTTCCCAAAAATATGGAATGACGAGCGGCCCGAAAGCGGATCAGGATTTGCGACCTATGCACTTTTTATTGTCGCGCCAAAAGAAATCAAATCATTGGCACTTGAGATACCCCAACTTTATTCAAGCTATTCTTTATGGATAAATAATGACCTCATTGCTACAAATGGGAAGGTTGGTAAAACAAAAGAAGAGACCACACCTCAATGGATGCCTCAGACTGTTTACTTTGAAAACACGGGAGACACAATGAAACTTGTGTTGCAAATTGCAAATTTTCATCATTACAAAGGTGGAGCAAAAGACCCTCTCTATCTTGGATCATCTGACCTTATGAAGAAAAACCGATCCATTGCTGTTACGAGTAATCTAATAGAATCAATTACTCTTTCACTTATCTCCATTGGCTTCTTTTTAGTTTATTTTTTTGCAAAAAGGAAAATAGTCATCATGTACTTTGCTTTGTTATGCCTAACCTGGGCGATCCGCGTTGGCTTTTCCAATCTTTATGTATTTGTTTCCTTCTGGCCAGATTTCGATTGGTCTACCATGGTGAGAATTGAGTACCTAACGCTTTTCTTCACTATGATATGGGGGATTCTATTCCTCGGTCGTGTATTTCCGAAAGAACAAAGTACAATTTTCAAATACCTTTTTGTTGTAAGTTGTTGTGTATTTATCGGCTATTCGTTATTTGCTACTCCATTGGCATTTACAAAATGGCTTACCGTATACCTGGTACTTTGTGCTATTCTTTTGCTCTATGCTGCTCTCGTTGTTCTCCGGGGTTGGATTAATCAACGCACGGGTGCTACTTATCTTACCATTTCAATTTTACTCGGTTTGTCACTTTTTAGTTACGACATCTCAAGCTTCAAAGGATTCTTCTATTACAATCCGCTTATATTCAGTATCGGTTATATATCGCTATTCTCACTGATGGCAATAGTTCTATTACTTCACCTGAACATTTTAAAGAGTAAGCAAAAGTCAATTACAAAGCTGACGTATAAAGACTTATATCGCTAGAGTATCCTTATTAACCCCGACCCTAAGGTCGGGGTTAATAACCGCCTCGATCTCATCTTGGGCTTTAGCCCAAGATGAGCTTAACTTAACGGCATTGACAAAATATTCTTGATTGGGTTATAGTCTTTATCCACTAGTAAATAGGTACAGCCATTGTTCATATTATTCTTCCTATTTTGGTAGCTGAATACGTAATTCAATTAAATATCCACTAACATGAAACAAACGTTACATTCGGTCACTATCGCACTTGGATTACTGACCAGCATTATTTCCTGGTCGCAAGTAACACTGCCGCCCAGCGGCAGCAATCAGAGAAGTGAGGTAACACAATACCTCGGACTTGTAAAACTTACAATTATCTATAACAGCCCAGATGTGGCGGGTCGCGAGATCTGGGGCAAGCTTGTACCCTATGGACTGGTCAACCTTGGTATTTTTAAAAGCACCGACCAAAATCCATCGCCCTGGAGAGCTGGATCAAACGAGAACACGACGATTACATTTTCAAATGATGTTGATGTGGAAGGAAAGCCATTGAAAGCCGGAACCTATGGCCTTCACATGATACCAGGCGCAGATGAATGGACGATCATCTTTTCCAACAATGCTAGTTCGTGGGGAAGTTTTTTTTATATGCCATCAGAAGATGCTTTGCGCGCAGTTGTAAAACCAGTTGCATCTGAATTCAATGAGTGGCTTACTTATGACTTTACCGATCGCCAGCAGAACAGCGCTACAGCAAGATTGCAATGGGAGAAACTTGCCATACCTTTTAAGATAAGCGTTAGCAATGGCGATGAGTTGTATGTGAAAAAGCTCAGAGAAGAATTAACTGGACCAAAAGGGTTTAATTGGCTAAATGTTGTTGCAGCGGCAAATTTTTGTGCCACCAAAAAAATAAATCTGGATGAAGCACTGGGTTGGGTACAAGCAACCCTTGACCGTAACATCAAATACTATCCTCTCTACCTGGCGAAGGGAAATGTGCTGGCAGCAATGAATAAGAAAGATGAAGCGGATGCAGTGATGAAAGAAGCCATCAATTTACCTGATGCTACCGTTCAACAAATTGTAGGTTATGGTCGTCAGTTAATAACACAAACAAGGCCTAAAGATGCAATGCCGGTTATGGAAGCAGCTTACAAACGATACCCAACCACATCTGCTGCCATGATAGGAATGGCTCGCGGTTACTCCGCAAATGGTGACAATAAAAAAGCATTGAAGTTTGCGCAGGATGCATTTAAAATTGAAACCGCCCCTCAGTCAAAAACTGCAATCGACGTTGTTATTAAGAAACTCGAAAAAGGAGAAGCAATAAATTAAAGTTCATCAATAAATTATTAAAGCCGCTCTGTTAAAGCAGGGCGGCTTTTCTATTTCACAGTCGACCGCCACCGAACACTCACGGTCGATCCCGACCAAAATTAAAAATCCAAAGTCTTCATTCCATTCAAATTCGGCGATTTCAGTTTGGAATAATAATTGGCTATGGAGTAAAACCAAGTTTGTTACTAAAACTTATTGTTCAGAAAATGGTTATTAAAATTGAATCTTAAAAGAATCTCATGATCCGTAACTACTTCACCATCGCGCTTCGCAGCCTGAGAAAGAACCCAGTGTTCACTATCATCAATGTACTTGGCCTATCGCTTGGGATGACTGCATTTATACTTATTTTTCAATACATCACTTTTGAAAAAAGTGTAAATAAATTTCACACTAATCTTCCAAGTCTATACCGCATTCTGCTGGAGTCACCTTCACAAGGAAAGGCCGCTACTTTTGAGTTCGTATCGCCGGCTATTGGACCATTATTCAAAGATCAATTTGAGGAGGTTAGTGACTACTGCAGGGGCTTTCAACAGGGTGGGATCATATCCTATGGAGAGCCAGGCAAGAACGAGATAGCAAAAGTGTTTCGCGAGGATGACGCACTTTACGTAGACGGCAGTTTTTTTACACTATTTTCATTTCCCGTCGTGCATGGGAACCCTGTTGGCCTGGCTCAACCCAATACAGTCGCCATCTCTGAATCCTATGCTAAGAAATACTTTGGTAATGAAGGTGCTATTGATAAAATTCTAACTCTTGATAACCAGTTTGGCACGACACTTTTTAAAGTTATAGCTGTCTTCAAAGACATGCCTGACAATTCTGATATAAAAAGCAACTTATTATTCTCGTTGCAAACACTGGCAAATCCTTCCAATTTGAATGGAAATCAATGGGCCTCGCTCGATAATTTTGACGGCCAGTTTTTACAATCGTATGTCATAATTAAGCAGGGTACAGATTATAAAAATCTGGAGAACAAGATGACCGAGGCAAAGAAAAAGGTAAGGCCAGCTTCAACTGATATTGTCAGACTTCAGCCGATGAGAAATGTCCATCTTCCGGAATCTCTTTCTGATTACTACACCACCTCAGGTAATTTAAAGTTTTTATATGTTCTGGAGGGCATTGCCGTGCTGATCCTGGTAATAGCCTGGTTCAATTACATTAATCTATCTACGGCAGGTGCATTGAAGCGTGCAAAAGAAGTCGGCATCAGGAAAGTAGTGGGTGCCAGCAGAAAACAATTAATGCGACAATTTCTTGGAGAGTCGATTTTACTTAATTTAATAGGACTGCTTGTCGCCCTTTCACTGGTCAACCTTCTGCAGGTACTCTACAATCAACTGGTTCATAAAGAACTTTCATTGGGAGTTTTCAGACAGAATTGGCAATGGCTGGGAGGCTTCACTCTTATTTTAATAGGTGCCTTTGCTTCCGGTGGCTACTCCGCTTTTGCACTTTCTGCTTTTAATCCGGCACAGACATTAAAAGGTGTTTTTAGCAAATCGGTAAAAGGAATTTTAATGCGCAAAACACTGGTAGTGTTTCAATTCAGCATTTCAATTTTATTAATTGCCTCAACATTGATTCTCTATCGCCAACTGAATTATATGCAAAATGAAAATCTGGGTATAAATCTTGAGCAATTGGTCACAATGACTGAACCCGTAATTGGACAAGACAGTACCTTTAAAAAAAGAAGTAAGGTGTTTCTAAATGATCTGGCTAGTCAAAGCTTCATCAAAGATTACTCGATGTCGGGAACCGTTCCAGGCAATTGGTATAACTATTCAACCCCTGGTTATATAAGTCTCAATCCTAATCCAGAAGACGAAAAAATTGTTTACTCCATCACATACATTGATGATCATTATCTCCCAATATTTGGAATCGGTATCAGCGCAGGAAAAAATTTCACTCAAGAGATATGTAGCAAAAGCTTCTCCGAAAATGATAAAATCATGATTAATGAAAGTGCTTCCCACCTCCTAGGATTTGAATCTCCAGAGCTGGCTATTGGACAAAAAATTACTACCGAGGAAAAAACAAGACAATTTGAAATAATGGGTGTAGTGAAAGATTATCACCATTTATCCTTGCGGCAGTCTATTGACCCAATTCTTTTCTTTCCGATGTACAATCCACATTACTTTACAGTCAAAATTTCCACTGACCAGATTCAATCAAATATGGAAGATCTGGAAGCTTTGTACAAGAAAAATTTCCCCGGTAATCCATTTGAGTTCTTCTTTGTCGATAAAAAGTACAACCAGCAATATCAAACTGAACAACAATATGGCGCCATCTTTTCAATTGCTTCGGGGCTGGCAATTTTTATAGCCTGTCTTGGACTATTTGGGTTGTCAACATTTATGGTTGAGCAACGGCTTAAAGAGGTTGGTATCCGCAAAGTATTGGGAGCAAACTCCGCTCAAATTACCCGTTTACTCTCAAAAGATTTTTTGATGTTAGTCTTCATTGCTATTATCATTGCTACTCCACTATCATGGTACGCGATGGATAAATGGCTTCAGGACTTTGCCTATCGGACAGAAATCACCTGGTGGATTTTTGGAATTGCAGGTACCGTAGCGCTCTTAATTGCAGTTGTTACTGTAAGTTCACAGGCCCTTAAAGCCGCAATGAGTAATCCTGTAGAGTCCTTGAGGAGTGAGTAGTGGGGGTTGGTGTAGAAATTACTATTGGATAAAAGTGATCGGTGATCTTTAATTGGTAATCAGTGATCAGTGAATTAAGTTTTCCATAAGACCGGCTCAACTGATTACCGATTACCGACCACCAATTTCCGCTAGTTGTTCATCATAGCCTAGCGGGCAAGGAGCTGGTAGCTAGAAGCAGCCTTCATGAATATTTCTCATCCCACTAGGGGTAAACCAAAAAGTGGTTGTCCTATAAGAAACAAAGCAAAAAGCCATGAATACCACCCTTAAAACACTGATTTTAATAGCAATAAGCTCTATAACAGCCTACTCCCAATCCAAGGATCTCACTCCCCTGAAATCATTTGACAAGATCATCACTTCTCCGCGTGTAAATCTGATCCTGGAAAAGGGAGATAAGGAATCCGTTCGCTTTGAGTACAACGACATTCCAAAAAACAAAGTGAATGTGGTTGTTGAGGGAAATAAGCTGAAAATATTCCTCGATCACGCGCGCATCGTGGAACGACAAATACGTATTACAGAAAATGGACATACCAGAAAACGAGGCATCTATTCAGGCTCATCGATAACAGCCTATGTTACATACAAAGAATTAAAAGCTGTAGAAATCCGGGGTGAGGTTGAGTTGCGATGCGATACGGAATTGGCTGCAGATAAATTTAAGCTCAGAGCGTATGGAGAAACTGAAATACGTCTTGCCTCGCTTACATCCAAAAAACTTAAAGTCTCATTATACGGAGAAAATGATTTAAAGATCAAATCCGGAACTACAGACCGACAAGTATACCGTCTGTTTGGTGAGAATAAAATCGACACGCGTGGTCTCAAGAGTGAAGTTGCCTCTACCCGTATCTATGGAGAAGGTAGAATAAGTGTATCGGCTTCTGATGAGGTTCGCATCAATGCACTTGGGGAACCAACTATAAATATTGAAGGCACTTCTTTTGTGAGTAAGGGCATTGTGTTGGGGCACGCGAATATTAATGTGAATAGGTAAAAGCTGAAATTTGAAAATGGAAAGCAAGTGCGCACCAGCTTAGGCTATTAAATTTCGACTTTCAACTTTAGTAATTTTATTTCCAAGGATTCCTGCTCCCAACTACCCTATTTGATTTATCTTTAAATATAAATCCCCAGGGAGCATGAATTACAAAGCCATTCTTCTCTCATCGCTCAGTTTTATAGCTTCTTTCGCCAATGCCCAAACCGAAACGTTTGATGTACTCACATTCTCCCCCCCTGTGGGCTATGAACGACAACAGGGAAAAGCAGGAGTCCAATTCTCCCGCAGTACCGACAGTCAAACAAAATATTGCAACATAACCGTGTACACGAGCCGTCCAGGCACAGATAATATCAAACAGGAATTTATTGATGAATGGACGATATTGACAAAGAATTCCCGAAACGTAGATGTACCTTCAGAAACACAAACAGCACCACCAGAAGACGGGTGGAGTGCTATTGATGGCGTCGCCGCCGTCAGATCAGATAAAGGTAATTATGCAATTTCGCAGGTCACTATTGTTGGACACAAGCGAGTAACCAGTATTTTGATAATCACCAACTCAGACTATTTTAATGACGACATTGAAAAGTTTCTTGAAAGTATAAAACCACAAACAAAAATTGCCGAAGAATTCTCATTGGCAATACTACATCAACAAGGTGACCATCCCAACATTACTATAACACCACCTGTAACTTCCAATGGAGCCGGAAGTAAATCACTGGCCGGAGTTTGGTGGTCCTTCGGAACTACTTCCACAACCGGAGGCGTTACAAATGCTGCCGGAACTGGTTATGCCTCCTATGGAACTTTCAGCTCCTCATCAGTAAAACGAATTGCCTTTCTTGAAGACGGTACGTTTTGTCAGATACTTCCCGATGGTGGTTTTTTCGATTACCAGCAACAACGTGTTAAAAACCCCAACTACTGGGGCACATACCATTATGAAAATGGCAATGGGACATTGAAATTAGATGGATTATCTACAACTTATTCATTCACGTTACAAAACGATAAGATCATTTACGACCGGTGGGAATATCAAAAGATTGAACGGGTTGATCATTATCTTTTGCAGGGAACTTTCACTGCTGAGAAGAATTCATCAGCCTATACAGGCGCGGAGCCAACAATTGATTTTTCTTCCGACGGACGGTTCGCCGATCATGGAGCAATTTACTGGACGCGCCATGTGAAAAGTTATACAGAAGACATGCAGGATAAGACAACCGGTTCAGGTAAATACGAAGTATCGAACTACACCATTACATTCAGCTATGATGATGGACGGCTCATACAC
>JANYDR010000625.1 GCA_025363495.1 Cyclobacteriaceae bacterium
CCTGGCCAACCGCTCTCACTGCATCAAGCGGCACGTAGGTGCTGTATTGACGAAAGACACTCGTATTATTTCGATTGGTTATAACGGTCCTCCTTCCGGTACACACAATTGTGACGAAGAGTGGCCGGAAGCAGGATGCCCGCGCGATTCCAAAGGAAGCTGCTCCCTTGCCATCCATGCAGAGCAGAATGCTATACTTTATGCAGTGAAGAATATGACATCAGTAGAAGGGACTACTTTATATGTAACACTTTCACCTTGCCTTTCGTGTTCACGAATTATCTATAGTACTGGGATCAAAAGGGTAATCTACCTTAACTCGTATGCTGAATATAAGGGACTGCCCACGGATGAAGGTGTCGACTTTCTAAGGAAATTTGGAATAGAATGTATACGATACAGCGGTACGTTGTCAAACGCCACGCATATGAATTAGGCGTCTGCTTTTAAAGCCTTTTCAATATCCGTTATCAGCTTTGCAGTAACACCTTTTGTTTTCTTTGCCAGTTCGGCTTTAAAAATGATTAATGACCTCTCTGCCATCTGATACAGGCCGATCGGATTCTGATCATTTTGAAAGCTTGAAAGACACCAATTGATTTCCGATTGCAAAGGATGTTCAATATCCAATTCACTGAGCTTGGCGAGCGATGCCTCACACGCTTTTACAATCAATTCCACAGGATTAGTGACTGTTTTCTTAGGTGCTGCTTTCTTTGCCGCCACCTTTGCAGGGGCTTTCGATGTTGCTTTGGCCATAATATTTAAGGTTTGAGATGCAAACTTAGAGATATGTAGCATGGGTAAGCAAGGACTTTACCACAATATTTTACGCAACCGTTGACGTGAATTTGGGTTTTCTTCGATTTGTGGGAATTTAAGACGAATACCGTTACCGATCGAATCGGTAGCTGTGGTATTAGGCATTAGGTATCAGGCATTGGGTATTAGGTATTAGGACTCATCTTACATAAAGAACTCAATATTTAATTTGAAGCTGTCCCAATGCCCAATGCCCAATGCCTAATAGACGAATCCAATCTTTTAATTTAATGATGTTAATAATAGATCACGAGTAAATATAGTTGGCATAAAAAGCTAAGAGGGAAGCAATCCTGGATCGCTTCCCTCTGCAAGAAGTTAGGTGTTAACCTAGTTACTTCTTTTTCTTAGCTGCTTTTTTCTTAACAGCCTTCTTAGCTTTTTTTGCCATAGCGTCTAAATTTTTAAGTTAATTAATCATTAAACGTATTCGAAGGTATAATAAATTATGAATTATCAAAAGCTTTTAACGCTTTTTTTGAAGTGTCGATGAGTGGTGATGCGATGAATGATAATTTTCTTAGCGATGTATATGATGCGTTTATAACTCAAATGATATTCACTTCAGTTGTGAGTGTTACTCCGAATTTTTCTTTTACAGACGTTTGAATATCTATCGCGAGTTGAAAGATTTCTTTACCGTTTCCGTTTCCGTAATTAACTAATACCAATGCTTGTTGTGGATGAACGCCAATGTTTTTAATTCTTTTTCCTTTCCATCCACATTGTTCTATTAACCAACCTGCTGGTATTTTAACACTTTGATTATCAGATGGATAGGAGGGTATTAATGGATACTGTTTTTTTATTAACGCAAACTCTTTTTCACTTATGGTCGGGTTCTTGAAAAAGCTACCTGCATTGCCGATCACACGTGGATCAGGAAGTTTACTTTGTCGTATAGCAATCACTGCATTGCTTACATCATTGATTGTTGGATGATCAATGTTTTGTTGTTTCAATATATCTTGTATAGCACCATACTGCGTATTGAGTTTATGGTTTTTTTTAGTCAACCTTAAAGTAATACTTGAAATAAAAAATTTTTCTCTTAATTCCTGTTTGAAGATGCTTTCGCGGTAATTAAAGCAACACTCGGCGTTTGTGAAGCTTCGTTTTATGCCGCTTACTAACTCAATGCCGTCAACATTTGTTATCGCATCTTTGATCTCAACACCATACGCACCAATGTTTTGAATAGGTGCAGCGCCCACCGTTCCAGGTATGAGTGATAAGTTTTCAATGCCTCCCCACTGATGCTGCAAACAATACATCACTAACGTATGCCAGTTCTCTCCGGAGGCGGAGCTTATGAAAACAAAATCCTCATTCTCTTCTTCAATAGAGACGCCCATTATTGAAGCTTTGATAATAATGCCGTCGAAATCTTTTGTGAAGAGAACATTGCTTCCGCCACCAAGAACAAAATGCTTGTTATCCCGAAAGAGTGAACTTTGAATAAGTTCTTGCAAAGCTTCTATCGTTGTGACTTCAACAAAATACTTCGCCTTGGCGGCAATACCAAAGGTGTTAAGGTGCTGTAACGAGATGTTTTCTTCTATCCTGATCATATTATCGATGACCAAGGAATAAAAAATACTTCAAATAGAAAATAATTACTTTAATGACTGACTTAAAGTTTCTTTTGAAAGCTTGAAAAGGCAGATTCGCGGAAAGCGACCAGCAACATACGTTGTTCCGCATACGGCTAAACCACCATCAGCAGTTGCAACAAGATTGGTAACCTCAAATGGATTTGAAAAACCAAGGTAATGGCTGCCAACGAATGCCCCAGAGGTTTTATCATAGAAAAACAAAGCGATTTGCCGGCTCCGGGTATTGCTGGCATAAATAAGCACTTCTCTGCCCGCAACCGTTGTCTTCAATATCCGAATCGGCGCATCATTGATCAGCTCCGGAAAATTATTTCCACCTAAATCCGTAACCGAGCTTACTCCCGATGGATTGATTGTAAGCTTTGGTAGAAGATAGTTATCGCCGAAATTGAAACGAGCCGCAGCATAGTTGTTGCCATCCAGTGGTAACAACTGACTGAACCCTCCATTTTCCTGCTGACCCTGAGCGACACCGGCGGGGTTATCATTGTTGAGGTCTGTAAATACCATGGACAATGTATAATTATAGAAACCATTAAAGAAATAAAGTCCGCCTGCCGACTTGCCTACCTGGAAGGGAAGTTGTTTTCCAGTCCTTAAAAAATGATTGATGATAGGCTCTTCAACGGCATCTCCAGCGCCAATGTTAAAGCCTTTTGATTTCTGAATGCTTCCATTTGGTCCAATGATTGAGATCACGCTTTTCTTGTTTACAATGTCGTAGTTAAGCAATAGGAAATTGTTGCCATCGACTGATGCTGCCGATGGATAGGTTCCTCCGACATTAATCGTGTTACTTACTGTGCCTGATGGCTCAATCTCAATTAACTGCGTCTGTAATCCAACACTCGTCATACAAAAGAAATAGTACTTGCCGTTTGCCTCCAGCAGATTACCTATCGGGTTCACTAAGTTATCGCTAACCTCACTTTCAGAAACGAATTTCCCTAATTCATCGGCCTTCATAAGGTAGACACCTGTAAAATTTGAAGTGCTTAACCTTCTTCCACCAAGCACCAGGTAACCTCCATCGGGAGTCTGACGAATATCAATGGGGAAATAAGACGTGCTGAACTTTGTG
>JANYDR010000634.1 GCA_025363495.1 Cyclobacteriaceae bacterium
AAACAATACCACCTTCAATAGTAGAGGCCGATGCACTATTTCTAAGTGAATACAATGGAGGTGTAACCAGATTATCAGCATAGCCACGAAGACCTACAATTTCCTGTCCCAGCACGTACGAGTTGAACCCACCTGCAAGACCCGCGCCACCCATAAAGAATCTTTCAAATGGCCCCTGTGGTAAATTTTTGTTGTATCTGCCAATAAATCCCATGTGTGCTCTTGCCTCCATTACCAAACTTCTTCCTGTAGGTTTCTTACTGCCTAGCAACTTGATGTAAAATTTAGAATCAAACATCCATTTGTGTAATTCCAACCATTTATAACGTTCATTTATGTCTTTCACATAGTCAGTGTTACGAAACAATGAATACGGAGGGGTTAGTGCAAGACTCAAAGAAATCTGAGAACCCTGGGTAGGGAACATCGGGTTGTCAATACTATTTCTTGAAAGTGCCGTATTGAATGTTAGGCTATTTGTTTGGCCAACATTTGGCAACGCGGTCGATCCATACAAATAGTTATTGTAATTGTAAACAAGAAAGGCCAAGGAATTTGTCAGTGTAAAATAGTTATCCGGCCATTCCAGACGACGACCAAGTGATAGCGTTATACCACTTTGCTTGAGTGAAAAGTTATCCGTGTACTGATAATTACTATTCGGTCTCCTTGAAATAGAACGAGAAAGACTTACCGTAAACGAATTTGGCCTCGAGCCACCCAACCAGGGTTCAGTGAACGAGATCGAATAACTTTGGAATGACTGCCCGTTTGCCTGCGCCTGTAATGCAAGTTTTTGTCCGTCACCAACAGGCAATGGTTTCCATTTCTCCATATGCTTAACATTTCGCATTGAGAAATTATTAAATGTCAATCCTACTGTGCCCACGAATCCATAATAACCTCCCCACCCACCGGAAAGCTGAACCTGATCATTGGATTGTTCCTCTAGTTTCCATTCAATATCAACTGTACCATTGGCGGGATTGGGACGAATATCTTGCTCGACTTTTTGAGGATTGAAATATCCCATAGTCGAAAGCAACTGCTGTGTGCGGATGATATCCGATCTCCTGAATTTCTGTCCCGGAATTGTGCTTAGCTCCCTTCGGATAACATGATCACTTGTTCTTTCATTTCCACTGATAATGACTTTGTCAATCGTGGCCTGGTCACCTTCAAAAATGCGCATTTCAAGATCTATTGAATCTCCCTCAATAGCCACCTCGACAGGGTCTACCCGAAAAAACAAATAGCCATCATCCATATAAAGTCCGCTGATATCGGCTCCTTTGGGATTAAAAGAAGTCTTTCTACGAATCAATTCCTCATTATAAACATCGCCTTTTTTTATATCAAGGATCTTATTCAGTGTGGCTGAAGTGTGGATATAATTTCCTGTCCAGAAAATGTTTCTGAAATAATACTTTCTGCCTTCTGAAATTTTGAAGAAAATGTCAATGCTATTGTTACTATGTCTGGTAATCGTGTCGGATAAAATTTCTGCATCACGGTAGCCCTGTGTGTTATAGTATTCTATTACCTTTTTCTTGTCTTCTTCAAATTCTGTCCTGATAAATTTAGAGCCACTGAATATATTTAACTTAACATTTCGGTTAATGAAGGTTTTTATTTTTCTCAAATCCAATTTCCTGCTTGAATCAAGTGCCTCCATGTATTGACTTGGTGGTGTGCTCATAAATGCACCAAGTATTGTCCGATGAATGGATAAGCGAGCATGCTCATGCGTTTTCTTCATTTTCTTTTTCAGAATTGTTCCTGAAATGTTCTTGCTGCCATCGAAAAAGATCTCATTAATTCTAACTTTGGATTTCAAATCGACATTTATTCTCAATCGTGTACCCCCCCGATTAAGTGTATCTTGTTCCTGAACAATTTTAACTTCGGTGTTTAGAAATCCTTTTTTTGCAAAATATTTTCTAACAGTGAGCTCTGTGTTGCGGATCACGGCATCATTTACAAGTTTACCTTTGATAAGTTTCAGGTCATCTTTCAATGATGATTGCTTAGCTTTTGAAATTCCCGTGAAATAGAAATCCGTAAGTCTTGGCCTTTCTGCCAGTATTATCATCAAATAAACATTCTGACCTTCAATCCGATCGACACTTATAGTTATATCACCGAGGAGTTTGTGCTTCCACATTTTACGAATAGCAGTAGCAATTTGATCTCCAGGAATTTTTATCTTATCACCAATCTTCAAACCGGATAAAGATATCATTGCATTCTTATCGAGAACATTAAGTCCAGTAATATCAATGCCCGCGATATAATATTCCGATGGGTTATTGTAGTTAAGAGTAGCTTCTGTAGTTGAAGGGGCAGATGGACTAGTCTGAGCCCGGTCACGGTTCTTTCGAAATTGTGCAACGCTCGAATAAGCACACAACACCATCCAGCACAAAATAAAAATCCTTCTCATCTTTTCTTTAGGTGTTCGGTTCTAGCACTTTTCCAAATCGCCGCTCGCGCTGCTGATATGAATAAATGGCTTCATATAAATCCTCTTTTCGAAAATCCGGCCACAATGTCTTTGTTATATATAGTTCTGTATAAGCAATCTGCCAAAGCAAAAAATTGCTTACCCGAAGTTCACCACTTGTACGTATCAGTAGTTCAGGATCAGGAATACCCGCCGTCTCCAAAAGACCAGAAAACATGCGCTCATCTATATCTTCAGGATGTAGTTGCCCTCGTTGCGCGTTTTCTGCGAGCTTCTTTGCTGCCTTCAGAATTTCCCAACGACCACTATAATTCAACGCCAATAAAACTGTAAGTCCTGTATTATTCTTTGTGGTTTCTTTTGCCTCCTCAAGGTTTCGTTGGCATGCTTTAGGCAAATGAGAGATGTCACCAATTGTTTGAAGCCGTACACGGTTTTCCATCAGATTGTTGATCTCTTTCTTTATCGTATTAACCAGCAATTCCATTAATCCATCAACTTCTTCTTTCGGTCTGCCCCAGTTCTCAGTGCTAAATGCATAAAGTGTCAGGTACTTAATACCCAATTCTCCGGACCCCTCAGTAACGTCCGTGACCGCCTGGATCGCATTGCGATGACCAAAAATCCTCGCTGCACCTTTCTTTTTTGCCCATCGTCCATTGCCATCCATGATAATGGCAATGTGCTGAGGCAGATTGGCCTGGTCTATTTGATCTTTGAATGAAGCCACAAGACCGCAAAAGTAGCCTATTTCCG
>JANYDR010000648.1 GCA_025363495.1 Cyclobacteriaceae bacterium
CAATGCAATAGATTATTACATGAAGCTTGGTCCTGAACGAAAAGAAGCGCGCTTACGGTCTTTGCAAAATTACTGGACAGGTAAAGTTCGAAGCCTACCGAACGTTATTATTAATACGCCAGTAGATCCAATGCGCTCCTGCGGAATTGCCAATGTTGGAATAAAGGGAATGAAACCTGCTGATCTCGCTCAAACACTTTTAAAGAAATATAACGTATATACGGTGGCGATTGATGGAGCGAATGTTCATGGATGTCGAATTACTCCTAATTTATATACAACAACACAAGAGTTGGATGTGTTTGTGAAGGCGTTGACCGAGTTGGGTAGTTAAATAAAATTAATTCCCTAAATAGAAATCAATTACTTTTTTCTGCAGAAACAAACTAATTCCTGCCTGTGCTCTGTTCTGCTTCGCCAACAGCAAATTATTTTGAGCGTTAGCCAATTCAATAAAATTAGCTGAGCCAACCGAATAACGACCGCTGATAGTTTCAAATGCTTTCTCTGCGGCTATCAAACCTTTCTGGGACGTTTCAGTCTGCTGAACGGCTGTATTATAATTTCCCAATGCCTGTCTTATCTCGGACACGATCTGGAGATTCATGTTCTCATAATCGATACGCGCATTGGCAGCATTTACCTTGGCTTGTGCCACATTGGATTTTGTAACATACTTATCAAAGATGTTCCACCCAACATTGATCGCCATTATTCCATAAACCTGATCACTCAACTGAGACCCAAATGATCGTTGATCCTGCGGTAAGACATTATTTCCGCTGATATAAAGTTTTGTGAATTGTGCTGCAACGCCATATGCACCAGCAACAGCCGATATGCGAGGCAAGTATCCACTTTTATTCCTTTTAATATACCATAACGCTGCATCCTGAGATCGCTGTGAGGATTTCAAATCAGCGCGTTGATCTTTTGCTCTTTCGATTAAAGCCTCCTCATCTGTGAATTCTGACCCCAGAGGACTTTCGTCAATTGCTACACTATCAAATTCGTAAACTTTTTCCGGATCCAACCTCAATCGCTGAAGCAAAAGGATTTTATCAATATTCAATTTATTTATTGAGTTGGTAAGAAATTGCTGATCAAGACTTGTTTGTGCCTGTTGCTGATACAAATCAGATTTAGGTCTCCTCCCGACAGCCACGAGCTCATCCAACTGATTCTCTCTTTTTTGAGATGTTTGATAATTCTGCTGAGCAAAATCGAGAATTTCCTTGTCCAGGACAACTTGTAAATATGCCTGAGTAATGTCGAGCTTAATTTGCTGTTGAGCACGTGTCAACGAAAACTCAGCTCCTTCTTTGGCAAGTAATGCAGCTTTGAGGGCTGAGCGATTTGAATAACCATTATAAATATTAATGCTACTTACAATCTGATAATTGATATTCGATCGCTGAGAGTTAACCAACGTCGGGGCTGTCACCGTAAGCAAGTTATTTCCGCCGGTATAAGTATAAGCTCCATTTACGATGGCATCCGGCAAAAATTGTCCGTGTGCCGCCAATAGCTGCGCTCCGGTTAAGTCTACTGCATTCATTCCTTTCAACACATTCGTTGAGTTGGACAATGCTATCTGAATGCTTTCATCGAATGAGAGTGTCCGGACTGAATCCTGGGCCTGTGTTATAAGGGAAAACAGGAGCAGACTACAAAAGATAGACGTCCTGATTGATGTAAATAAATTCATCCTTTGCTAATTTTATTTCTGGACAATCACTTTTTGTCCTTCTTCCAGGCTGTCGCCAATACTGAGAGCAATTGTATCATTTTCAGTCACACCTTCAAGGACTGTAATCCTATCGCCGGTGTTCTCGCCTATTTTAATAGGTTGAAAGTGAATTGCGCTGGTGGCGTTTACCGTTGCGACAGAATACTTTCCATCCTTGATAATTAATGCCTCGCGTGGAATCTGAAGCTTTGGTGCTCCCGGTGATTGTATTTTTATCTGAACGAAACTACCAGGAATCACTTTATTGTCTGAGTTGTCGAGATCAATTTCTGTTAGCATCATTTTTGTCTTACTGTCCAGTTCCCCTGAAATGCGCGTAACAGTTGCTGAAATTTTTTCACTGGAACCTTCAAAAAAAGCGACATCGACAGGGTAACCTACTTTAATATAAGTCGCATCCTTTTGCTCAACATAAACATATATTCTCACCTTGTCTAACTGGGAAATCATCACTACGGGCAAGGCACCAGATGATGCATTGGTAGCATTTTGCAATAAAGCTCCGTTATCAGCATAACGCGCTGTAACAGTTCCTGTAAAGGGGGCCACCAGCTTACGATAATTCTGCTGGGCCGTGATTGAACGTAGTCTGGCCTCAGCTACTCTTACTGCTGTTTCCGATTGCTCTTTCTCTTGAGAAGAGATATAATTTTTTTCAAGTAACGATTCATCTCTTTTCAAAATCCTTTTTTTGTTGTTAAGATCTGCCACCGCAGAATTATAATCCTGATCTATTTCTGGTGCAACGATCGTAGCAATCAATTGACCCTGGGTTACCTTGTCGCCTTTGTCGACAAATATCTTATCCATGTAACCACTTGTTTTAGCATACAGTGTTACGGATTGAAACGGTCTCACTTCACCAATGAGCGTAAACTCTCTCCCACCTTTGGAGAGTACTGGTTTAATGACTTTTACGGTCGGACCAGCAAGCACTTTTGCTGCACGCACTTCACGTTCAGCCGCAATACCTGCTTGTTGTCTGGAGAACAATAGAATTACTGCTGCCCCGACCAGCACCAGCAGGACAACGCCGCCTGTGATAACTTTTTTTGAAGAGGTCTCTGTAGATTGTGATGCCATAACTCAAGCTTACTTTTCTAATTTTTTCTTATTTCTATTTAGACTCAGTGGTCTGATTAGGATTTGATTCCTGTTCAAATTTCAAATCCAGTGTATGAATAGGTGGCTCCGCAGTACGGAGAATGGAGTACACAACAGGCACGATAAAAAGGGTAACAACAGTTGCCACCAGCAAGCCACCTATAACCGCACGACCCAGGGGCGCATTTTGTTCACCACCGGTTCCGGATCCGATCGCCATTGGGATCATACCAAGCACCATAGCAATGGCAGTCATCAATACAGGTCTTAATCGGGTTTTGCCAGCTTCCAACGCTGCGTCAAAGGCTGTCATAGTACTATTAATTCTAATCTCGTTTGCAAAGCTTACAAGAAGAATTGAGTTAGATACAGCAATACCAATTGCTACAATAGAGCCCATTAACGATACAACATTAATAGTTGTTCCAGTGATTGCCAGCATCCAAAGGATTCCCACAAAGGCACCTGGTACTGCAATCATAATAATAAATGGATCCAGCCATGACTGGAACAAAATAACCATCAGCAAATAGACCAACGCAATGGCCAGCACCATACCCAATCCCAATGTTCTGAAAGAGTTTTTCATTTCTAAACCCTGACCCCGAACAGAAATCTTCATCCCGGGTGGAAGGTCAACAAGAGCATCAATCTTTTCCTGTATCTCTGAAGATACTGATCCAAGATCACGGTCCTCCACATTACAATTAATATCGATCACACGTGCCACTGTGTAGTGACTGATAAGGTTAAATCTGCTTTCAGTTGATATCGTAGCAATATTTCCTAATGATTGAGTAAGAGCCGTTGGAACATCCATCAATCCCCGGGGCGCTGTTCGGCCAATTGGCGTGTTGCCTGCATTCAGCGGTGATGCCATTAATCGTTCAACTGAATTAAGTCTATCCAATGGCACCTTCACTGCAACAGGATAATTCACATTGTTTGTGGGATTAATAAAATAAGAAGGAGAAACCAATGCGCTTGACGATAACGAAATCAGCATATCATTTGCTACATCACGTTGCGTAAGACCAAGTTGTCCGGCCCGAACACGATCTACATTCAACTTCAATGTTGGATAGTCGAGAATCTGGCGGATGTTTACATCCTGAGTGCCTGGAATTTTTTTAATTTCATCCCTGAGCTTCCGGGCATATTGATATGCAACCTGATAATTTGGAAACTGAATCTGAATGTTGATTGGTGAAGACAATCCGAAGTTCAAAACCTGCGTGACAATATCGGCCGATTGAAAATAGACCACACAGCCTGGAAAATTTTCAGCAAAATCTTCCCTGATTTTTTTCATATACTCCCGAGTTGGCCGGTGTTCCGGTTTCAATGAAATAAGAATATCAGCATCCATTCCACTGGAATTGTCAGTGCTCACAAAAGCAGTATTCACATACGATGGAGCCCCGATCATATCATTAATAGCACCGAGCTCTTTCGCAGGAATAATATTTTGAATCCGCTCCTCAGCGCGATCTACAAGTTTTTCAGTTTCTTCAATACGCGTTCCGGAAGGAGCCCTGAAATGAAGTTTCATTAGACCTGTATCCGTGGAGGGGAAAAAGTCTGTTCCCACAACGCCAAGCAGAAATGAAGAAGCGATCAGTATAAGAATAGCAATGGTAAGAGTGAATTTTTTATTGATCAGAAAACTTTTCAGCAATCTGCCATAGCTTTCCCTGAACCTATCAAAACCTTTATCACGCCATGCATTAAAACGCTGTGAGGACTTAAGTTTTGTCTGTCCGTGAGCAAGCTGATCATGGTGAATATTTTCATGCTCCATGAACATCCGCGAAAGCGTAACTACCAGCGTCCTCGACAATACATAAGAAGCTAACATTGCCAGCACTACAGACAACGCCATTGGTGTAAACAAGAATCGAGAAGGGCCGGTAAGCAGGATAACTGGAAAAAATACAATACAAATTGCGAGCGTGGCCATCAACGCCGGAACAGAAATTTCTTTTGCTCCGTCAATAATTGCAACGGTCAGTGGTTTCCCGAGAAGGCGGTTGCGATGAATATTTTCAACGGTAACGGTAGCATCATCCACCAACATTCCGATAGCGAGTGAAAGGCCACCAAGTGTCATGATGTTCAGTGAATTCCCCGTTAGATTGAGTCCGATAATAGAAGTGAGAATAGCTAACGGAATTGAAGTACAAACAATGATCACACTTCGCCAACTGCCCAGAAAGAACAAAATCATTAATGACACCAAAACCGATGCTGCAACACCTTCATCCAATACGCTTTCTATAGCGCTTTTGACAAAAACAGATTGATCAAAATCAATTTGCATGTCCAAACCTTCCGGCGCTACTTCCTTCATCGATGGAATCATTTCGCGTGCAGCCTCCACAACTGCGAGCGTTGATGCATTTGATTTTTTAAGGATCGTAATATAGGTAGCTCTCTTCCGGTTAACCCGGACGATATTAGTCTGATCCGCAAAGCTGTCAGACACCTTTGCCACATCTCCAATCTTAACAGGTATTCCATTTACAATTTTTACAGGAATGTCATTGAACTGTTCTACCGTTTCCACTCCGGAGTTAAGCGCGACATTATATTCTGTACT
>JANYDR010000655.1 GCA_025363495.1 Cyclobacteriaceae bacterium
TGGAAATAAAAGATGAGATTGATCCCCGGATGCTGCGGTACGTAAAGTTGTCGCTGGAGCATGCTGAAAAAATAAAAGCTGATTATGTAATCATCGAAATGGATACCTACGGAGGCATTCTGACGGATGCCAAGGATATCGTGGATCTGATAATGGATTTTAAAAAACCAATTTGGGTATATATCAACTCCGATGCAGCCTCTGCAGGAGCATTGATTTCAATCGCTTGTGATAGCATTTATATGTCTCCTGGTGCCAGCATAGGCGCAGCGACGGTAGTCGAGGGTGCCGGTGGACAAGCGGCTCCGGATAAATATCAATCGTATATGCGATCCATTATGCGTTCAACGGCGGAGGAAAATGGTCGTGATCCACGCATCGCAGAAGGAATGGTGGATGAGAAGGTCGTCATTGACAGTATTAAACAGGCAGGAAAAGTGATTACGTTTACAACTTCCGAAGCGCTGAAGTATGGATATTGTGAAGCAAAAGTCCAGTCGATTGAAGAAATTTTACAACGAAATAAGATCAAAGATTATACTATTGAATACTTTCATTTAGGAGTAGTAGAAAAAATAATTTCATTTTCTTTAAATCCATTTATCAGCGGCCTACTCATACTTGTAATCATCGGAGGCATCTACTTCGAACTACAATCTCCAGGAATTGGGTTCCCTTTATTTGCGGCTATTATCGCCCTCGTACTTTACCTCGTTCCATATTACCTCAATGGTCTTGCAGAATACTGGGAGATCCTTGCTCTTTTTACAGGATTTGTATTAATCGTTCTTGAGATATTTGTAATTCCGGGATTTGGAATTACAGGCATACTTGGAATTGCATTGACTGTTACATCCCTTGTGCTAATAATGCTCAATAATGAGTTCTTTAATTTTGAATTTGTACCACTCGGCAATATTGTAACAGCGATGTTTGTAACGCTGGCCGGAATATCCGGAGGGATGTTTGTACTCTTTTTTGGAGGCGCATCCTTAACGAATACAAAAGCTTTCAAACGGATGGCATCTACGGAGACTCAACAAAAAGATCAGGGATATACCGCAAATTTTATTGAAGAACCCGTTATCGGAAAAATTGGCATAGCGCAAACTGTGCTCAGACCTTCAGGAAAAGTGATGATTGAGGGGAAAGTCTATGATGCGTTTAGTCGGGGAGAATTTATTGACAGAGAGGAAAGTATAATAGTATTAAGCATTGAGAGTTCAACATTAAGAGTTAGAAAAGCTGAAAGCGAAAAGCCGAAAGCATAAAGCAGAGATATGAAAATATTAGGTGTTATCCCCGCTCGATTTGCGTCGTCAAGATTTCCAGGAAAGCCATTGGCGGATTTACTGGGAAAGTCAATGGTGCATAGAGTTTATCTGCAGTGCAAAAAATCGAAGTTTCTGACTGAGATTGTTGTGGCTACTGACCATCAAAAGATTTATGATCATGTAATTGGATTTGGTGGTAACGCTGTGATTACCTCCGAACAACATCCAAGCGGTACAGACCGCTGTCGGGAAGCGATGGAGCTTCACTCAAATCAATTTGATTTTGTTGTAAATATTCAGGGTGACGAACCGTTTATTGATCCTCAACAAATCGATTTATTGTGCAGATCATTAGATGCAACGACAGAACTTGCCACACTCATCCAAAAAATTATTACAATGGAACAACTCCTCTCACCAGGCGAAGCAAAGGTTGTCCTGAATAATAAGCTGGAGGCGATGTACTTCAGTCGCTCGCCAATTCCTTTTGTTCAAAAGATTAATCAAAAAGACTGGCTGGATCATACGCAGTTCTATCGTCATGTTGGGTTGTATGCTTACCGCAATGATATCTTAAAGAAAATAACGCAGCTTCCGGTTTCTACATTGGAAAAGGCTGAATCACTTGAACAACTGCGCTGGATTGAAAATGGCTTCAAAATCAAAACAGTGGAAACGGATTCCGAAGAAGGTCTGTGCATTGATACACCAGAAGATCTCCTCAGGGCCATTGACCATCTCAGGAAACTCAAGGATCATTGATCAGCATGAGTCTCTTCCTATTTTGGAGTCTGACCTTCTGTTGCAGACGGCTTCATATGAAGTTTTTCAACAGCAAAAGTTTGAACTTCTTTTTCCACTGTTTCCAAATCCTTTGAAACAACATAAGAGCCCAGCACGTGGCCACCAGCATTAGGAATAGCGATTGCAGCTTTAAGTGAGTCAGGCGTACTAATTTGTTTATTCATCTCAAGAATCGCGCTAACTTTTACCTGTGGGTCCTGTTCTTCTTCGTTCTTATAATAATAAAGGCTCAGGCAGGGCTGATTTATTTTTTCAAAGGTGGTCTTATTCATTTTGCTTTCAATCATTTCCTGGAGCTGCGTCACAGCTTCCAATCTGTATTTATGGTTCCAATATCTGTTGTCCAATGTTGTGTCAGATCCTGGACTTGACTTGGTAAGAAGATAATCTCCACCAATTACCATCCTCGCTATTTGCAGTCCCCAGGGATTGTTGGCCACCCAGGCCATCGGATCTCTGAGAGCAATATTGGGTGACATATTAATTAATGCAAAGACATCCTTCGGGTATTCCGCCGAAAGTACCAACGCCATCGTACCACCCGTTGAAGTGCTCATTATAATTACCTTATCACCAAGGGCCTTGCCGATCGCGAGTGCTTCCTTGCTACTTTTCCACCACCTGTCAGGCGTGAAGTACAATAGTTGTTCGGTGGTATCCACTCCATGATCTGCCATACGGGCCAGATATAAATTACATCCAAACGCCTTGGCAAAATCTTTATGAACAGGATCTCCTTCTCCCTGGCTTGAAGAGAAACCGTGAATATAAATTATGCTGTATTCTGTTCTCTTTTTTGTCGAGTCAGCCCAGATGATTCTCGCTTCATTGTCCGGCTTGAGCTTATGTTGTGACTCTTGAAAGGTGACATACTTTTCCAATTCAACAGCATCTTGCGGAACAACCGGCATTGTGGGGTCCCACGTAGGTTGGTCCGGCTCAGGTCCCATGAAATAGGCACCAACTAAGAGTAGAATAGGAAAGGTAATGAATATGAATTTTCGGGACATGGGAGAAGAGTTTAGTTAAAGGTAGAGAAGTCGTTTCATGACTCAAAATGGCGCAGCTTAGCTGCTTAATTTTTTTTACCGCGGAGGCGCCAAGGTTCGCTAAGGTTTTATATAAAAATCAGAAATATAATTTTATAAGATATCAAATGACGACTGACGCTATTGAATGCAAACTCAGCGGGCCTCTGTGCCTTAGCGCCTCCGCGGTAAAAGCCCTGCACCGCAGTCGCCAAAACAAAAAAGCCGGACCATAGCGCCCGGCTTTTTCAGCTTAAAAAAACATTCGATCAGGACGGTAAAAAAATATTGTTCCCGTTTAACTAAACCTGATCAAAAAGAAGGCAATCCGGCACCGGCTAAAAATATTTACAACCAACAACCACTACGAATGGAGTAAATGACCAGTCATGCCGGATATGCCATATCCTGGATCGTTGTTCGTTGTTGGTTAATCGTTATTCGGAGCAACTCGGCAACCGGTAACCAGCAACGAGCAACTGATCAATCTACATTATCATGTAAAAATTTATTATTGCCCAACAAGTTGTTATCATCATTTAAATTATACTTTGAAATAAAGCGCTCTGACGAGTGAGGTACGTTTTCCATTTTCACTCCTCTTCTCAGGTAAGCAGGTGATGTCCATTTTTCATTGAACTCATCTTTGCTCATCTCTGGCTTTTTGGCGGCCTTCAATTTCTCCCTGCGTTCTTTTGCCTGTTGCTCAAGACGCTGTTTTGTTTTGCGTACATCCATCATTCCATCTTCGTTAATAACCTGGTCAGCGGACACTTCTTTACCTATTTCAAATTCATCTTCGTCGCCACGAAACTTGCTGATATCATCATCTTCGTCGTCATCATCATATTTTTTTGCAACAACTTCTTCCTGATCGAATAAGCTCAGCGTATAGCTTCGTTCTTCCAATGGAGTTTCTTCTTTCTTTGAAGGCTTCTCTTCCGGTTTCTTGTAAACCGGTTTTTCTTCTGGCTTATTGACGACCGGTATTGGAACCTCCGGTGCCTTTTCTTTTACTGGCTCCTCAAAGTCGAAGAATGGCTCGTCTTTAACAGTCTCAGAAAAAATCATCTCATCAGAGATTTTCAGTTCCATCTCATCATAACGTTCATTCACTGAGTTATCGGTTTTTTCAGAGATCACGGTACTTTTCTCGAGATCGTGCACTTTTTTCTCAACAACTTTCTTAACAGTACCTCGTCCTTCACCTGCAAAACCAGTAGCGATGACAGTAACACGAATGCAATTGCCTAACGCAGCATCTACACCGTGACCAAAGATTACCTCGCACTCCTGACCTGACTGGTCCTGAATATATTCAGTGATCTGGCTGAGTTCATCCATTTGCAACTCTGCTTCTTCACCGGAAATAATTGAAAGCAATATTCTCTTTGCTCCCATGATGTCCTTATTATCCAACAAGGGAGATGCAAGCGCTTGCTCCGCAGCACGAAGAGCACGATTTTCCCCACTCGTCTCTGCCGATCCCATTACGGCCGCACCGGCATTGTACATGACAGTACGCACATCCTGGAAGTCAACATTAACATAACCAGCAAGCGTTATAATTTCAGCAATACCTTTTGCAGCTGTTGTCAATACGCCATCGGCTTCACCGAAAGCCTGACTAATGGAAAGGTTGCCAAACATCTGACGCAACTGATCATTCAAAATTGCAAGCACCGTATCACAACCGGAGCGCATCGCATCCAATCCGGCCTGAGCTTGTGCTATTTTCTTGCGTCCTTCAAAACCAAAAGGCATTGTAACAATACCAACGGTAAGGATGTCCATCTCTTTCGCAATCTTGGCGATAACCGGAGCAGCACCTGTACCGGTACCTCCGCCCATCCCTGCTGTGATGAATACCATTTTTGTACCGGTAAGTATATCGCGGATTTGCTCTTTACTTTCCATGGCCGCGGCGCGACCTACTTCCGGATTTGCTCCGCATCCCAAACCTTCCGTAAGGCTGGTACCGATTTGTAATTTTGTCGGCACAGGACTGCTATTCAGTGCCTGCACATCGGTGTTACACACGATGAACTCAACATCCTTGATGCCGAGACGATACATGTGGTTCACCGCATTGCTGCCGCCACCGCCAACACCAATCACCTTGATGATTGATTTGTGGTGCCTCGGCAAGTCAAATTTGTAGGTTGCTCCAGATTGAAACATGACAATTATTGTTTTAGTAGTGGTTGTTTTTTTTATACTAATTATCAGTACTCATTTTTCCCATCAAGGTCATCTATTAATAACCCTTTGGTTTTATTCAATATGCTGGTGAAGAAATCTGAAGCAGGTTTTGCTTTCTTTATCTTTACCACAATCTTATTTTCCTTTGCTTCGCGGTAGCGCTCTTCACGCTCATCCAGTGAGCGGAAACCAGATAACACCAAACCAACTGCAGTCGCGTACATCGGACTTTTCACTGCTTCCAGCTTGCTTTTACCAAGATGTTCATTGGGATAACCAATACGGGTATCCATGCCGGTCATGTATTCAACCAGGTGTTTCAGACTATTAAGCTGGGAACCTCCACCTGTGATTACAATTCCACCGGCCAAACGATTCTCAAATCCACAACTGATAATTTCGGTATGAACCATCTCAACGATTTCTTCCATGCGCGCCTGAATGATATTCGAGAGGTTCTTTACAGAGATCTCTTTTGCGGCACGGTTACGGATTCCAGGTATTGAAACAACTTCATTCGGACTTGCTTCTTCAGCAATGGCTTTTCCGAATTTAGTTTTGAGTTGTTCCGCCTGCTTCGCCATTACACTTAACCCGGTTTGAATATCATTGGTAAGAATATTTCCACCGAAAGGAATTACTGAAGTATGACGGATGATGTTATCGTAAAAAATCGCTACGTCCGTTGTGCCGCCACCAATATCGATGAGACAAACACCCGCCTCTTTTTCTTCATCACTCGATACAGCGAGGCTTGAAGCAAGTGGCTCCAGAATCAAGTCTTCAATTTCCAAACCCGCTCTGCGTACGCATTTATTGATATTGTTAATTGCACTTGTTTGCGCAGTGATGATATGGAAATCAGCTTCCAGTTTTACACCGCTCATTCCAACAGGATCTTTAATTCCTTCTTCATAGTCGACCGTATAATCCTGCGGCATAACGTGGATGATTTCACTGCCGGGAGGAATTACGATGCGATACATGTCTTCGGTGAGGCGGCTGACATCTTCAATACTGATCTCGTCATCATTAGAAGTACGCGTAATGCTGCCATGATGTACGGTGCTGCGGATATGCTGACCCGCAATACCCACATTGACAACACCAATGTCGATGCCCGACATATCGCTGGCTTCTTTAACGGCCTTCTCAATAGCGAACACGGTTTTATCAATATTCGTAACGATGCCTTTTATGACACCTTCTGACTCAGCCTTACCCATGCCGAGCACTTCAAGTTTTCCATACTCGTTCTTACGACCAACGATTACGCAAATCTTGGTTGTTCCGATATCCAGGCCGACTACTATTTTTTCGTTTCCCATGGTTGTAGTGTTAACAGTGGTTGTTTTTATTCTTAGTGGTTAATTTTTTCCAAATATTCATTAGTAGGAAGTTGCCAGATTCCGGCTACCAGTTGCCAGGTCGCGAACGCCGGAAACCGGTATCCGGTCATTGGTAACAGTATTCGCGTTACCAAAAACTGCTCTATTAAATTCAGTATCTCTTTCATATCACTCTGCGATTACCTGTCCTTCATATTTCAAATTCACTCGTTCATATTTTGTCCATCCCTTTTGAGGAAGTACTTCTTTATAGAACACCATCAGTTTTTTG